>WRGV01000074.1 GCA_009787035.1 Propionibacteriaceae bacterium
GGTCTGGGTGTTGGCGGGGCGCACGTCGCCGCACGAGGTTCTGCTCGGTGCGTTGATCGCATCGATCGTCGCGCTGGCCTTCTCGGGCGGGTGTGACGCGGTCTCGGCGACCTTCCGCGGCACGATGCTGCAGGCCGCCGCACCCGATGCCATGCGCGGGCGTCTCCAAGGGGTGTACTTCGTCGTCGTCACCGGTGGCCCCCGGCTGGGCGACGTCTTCCTCGGTGCGATGTCGCACCGGTTCGGCGAGGGCATGGCCCTGCTGGTCGGCGGCCTGGCCTGCGTGCTGTGCGTGGTGCTGCTGACCCGCTGGCATCGTCCNTTCCTGCGGTACGACGCCCGGTATCCGCTGGCGGAGGCGACCCGGTAGTCCCTCCGGTGGTGCGCCGGGGGAGCGTGGGTGGGGAATCCTCCCCTCGTGGGGCTTCTTGGGCCCGCCGCGCGGTGCCCGGCGTCGGTGAGTCGATCGAAACCGCCGCTGACCTGCTGTGATCCTGGACGGCGTGCGTCCGGACCCCTGTCGCGTTCCCGTCGACGCGCGCCCGCATGGTGGAGCAAAACATGCGAATTCAACGGGGAAATTGGCACCTGCGGGGGTATTGTGGAGCGAAGTGGAGCACCAGGGAACAAGCGGGGAAGGAGGGAGCAGCCATGTTCTACGGCCGGGCGACGCCGAAGATCGATGAGAAGGGCCGCTTCTTCCTGCCTGCCAAGTTCCGTGACCAGCTGGCCAGCGGCCTGGTCATGGCGCCCTTCTACGACCATTGCCTCGCCATCTACCCGATGGCCACGTTCACCGCGCTGGCCGAGCGCGCCGCATCCTGGCCCGCCTCGGTGAGCCGGGTTCGCGACTATCAGCGCGAACTGGCCGGCGACGCGGATGACCAGGTCCCCGACAAGCAGGGACGCGTGCGCATCCCGTCTTACCTGCGCGAATACGCCCAGCTGGGCGACGAAGTGTTGGTGCGCGGCGCGCTGGAGCGCGTCGAACTGTGGAACCCCCAGGTCTACGCGGAGCGCCACGCGGCGAGCCAGGAGGCCTACGCGAACATGGACGACCAGATCTGGCCGGAAGCCTGATCGAACCCGAACGCGGCACCCGCTGGGGTCGCGACCACACAGACACACAGCCAAGGAGGTGTGAGGATGGCCGAGGCCGCTACGCAGCAGCGGCTCGCCCGCGACGGCGCCGGGCACATCATCCACACGCCGGTCATGGCGGGGCGCATCGTCGAGCTGCTGGCGCCCGCCCTGGACCACCCGGGCGCGGTGCTGGTCGATGGGACGCTCGGCATGGCGGGCCACGCCGCCGCGCTCCTGGAGGCCTGCCCGCAGGCGCGTCTGGTGGGCATCGACCGCGATGGTGCCGCGCTGCAGGTGGCGACCACGCGGCTGGCGGACGAGGCGGGACGCGCCGAGCTCGTCCGGGCCCGCTTCGATGAGCTGGACGACGTGCTCGACGCCCTCGGCCTGCGCTTCGTGGATGCGGTCCTGTTCGACCTCGGGCTGTCGAGCCTGCAGATCGACACGGTGGACCGCGGGTTCGCGTACGCGACCGACGCGCCGCTGGACATGCGCATGGATGACCGGCAGGCCATCAGCGCCGCCCAGGTCGTCAACACGGACGACGCGGGCCAGCTGACCCGGATCTTCCGCGATCTGGGGGAGGAGCCGCACGCGGCGCGCATCGCGGCCGCGATCGTGGCCGCGCGGGAAACCCAGCCCATCGAGACGTCCGGACAGCTGGTGGCGATCGTCCGGGAGGCGCTGCCGGCGAGCGTGCGGTACGCGTCCGGACGTGGGCATCCTGCCAAGCGCGTGTTCCAGGCGCTGCGCATCGAGGTGAATGGCGAACTGGACGCGCTGCGCGCCGTCCTGCCGCAGGCGCTGGCCCGGCTGGCCCCGGGCGGGCGCATGGCGGTGCTCAGCTACCACTCGCTGGAGGATCGCCTGGTCAAGCAGGCATTTGCGCGCGCCACGCGGGATGAGGCCCCGCGCGGCCTGCCCGTGGTGCCGGTCGAGCTGCAAGCCAAATTCACGCCGCTGACGCGAGGTGCGCAACGTCCGGACCCCGCCGAGGCCGCCGCCAACCCGCGGGCGGCATCCGCCAAGCTGCGTGCGGTGGCCCGCAAACCCGCCGCCGACGCAGCACCCGCCCCGACATCCGAGGAGCACCGATGAGCACAAGCCCCATCTCCAGTCCCGCCGCAGCGCACGCGGCACCGCTGCGCCTGCGCCGGGTCACGACCCAGCCGGCCCAGCTGGCCCGCATNCCGTTCCTCGTCATGCTGTCGNTCGTGCTGGTGGGCGGCATGGTGGGCGTGCTGATCCTCAACACCATCATCCAGGGGCAGTCGCAGACGCTGCGGGCCGCGCAGAGCCAGGCGGCGACGCTGGCCAACGAGCAGGCGGCGCTGCAGACGCAGGTCGATCAGCTGCGGTCGGTTACCTACCTGCAGCAGGCCGCCAGTGCGCTGGGCATGCGCCCCGATCCGCAGGCGGCCGTGCTGAACCTGGCGACCGGGAAGGTCTCCGGCACGCCGACACCGGCGAGCGGCGAAGCGTTGCCCGATCAGGTGTGGCACGGCGCCGTCGTCCAGCCGGCTCCGCCGCAGATCTCGATCGTGCCGCCGCCCCAGGGCACGACGTCCGCTGCGCCGCCGCCCGCCGCGTCCGTGCCCTCGATGTCGGACGGCAGCGTCGAGGTTGCGCCGCAGGATCCGGCCGCTGCGGCGTCCGCGGGTGTGTCGGCGGCACAGGCCGCCGTTGCTGAGCAGGGAGGTCAGTGATGGGTACGCTCATCCCGTTGCGCCGCGATGCCCGCCCACTGGCATCGACCCGGAACCGCATTCACTCGTTCCTGATCGTCATGGCGATCATCGCCAGCGTGGCCGCGGGCCGTGCGCTGTACATCCAGGGCGTGGACGCGAACGGCGCGGCCAGCAAGGCGGCCAGCGCCATGACCAACACGCGTCCGCTCGCCCCGATGCGGGGCACCATCTACGACCGCAACGGCGCCGTGCTCGCGGCGACCATGCCAGCCGAGGCGATCTCGGCCGATCCGGACGGCATCTCGCGCAACGGCGTCGCCGCCGGCCAGTCGATGAGCGCCAGCCAGAAGAAGAAGGCGCAGGCGGCGCCGCAGGCGTTGGCGCAGATCCTGGTCGACTATCTGGGAGGCAGCGTCAACACGTACCTGCCGCATCTGCTCAACACCAAGCGCGCCAACGGCTCGCCCAACCAGTTCGAGCCGATCGCGAGCAGCGTGCCGAGCTACACCTGGGACAGCATCCAGACGGCTATGCAGCAGGGCGGATGGTACGGGCTGTTCGCCACCGACACGCCCATCCGGACGTACCCGGACGGCACGCTGGCCTCGCAGGTGGTCGGGTTCGTCGGGTCGGACGGCCAGGGCCTGGAGGGCTTCGAGCTGTACGCCAATTCCCAGCTGACCGGCACGCCCGGCAAGGAGAGCTACGAAGCGTCCACGTACGGACGGATCCCGCTCGGCACCGACACCATCGTGCCGGCCGTCAACGGCGACTCGTACCACCTGACGCTGGACGCCGAGCTGCAGAAGACCGCGAACTCCGAACTGGCGGCCGCCGTCTCCTCGACCGGCGCCGACTGGGGCACCGCCATCGCGATGAACGTCAAGACGGGCGAGGTGCTGGCCATGTCCACCATGCCCACGTACAACCAGAACAGCTTCGCCACGACCTCGGCCAGCGCCCGGCGCGACCGCCCGGTCACCGACGCGTACGAGCCCGGCTCGGTGCAGAAGGTGCTCACGATGGCCGCGCTGCTCGACACCGGCACCATCACGCCCGACACGCACGTCGTCGTGCCCGCATCGGTCATGTCCGGCGGCGCCCCGATCACCGACGCCTGGCCGCACGGAACGCTCTACATGACGGCCCGCGGCATTCTTTGTGAATCGTCTAATATCGGCATGGTGCTGCTGACCAGGCAAATGGATCAAGCCAAGCTCGTGGACTACTGGCACGCCTTCGGGCTGGGGCAGCCGACCGGCATCCAGCTGCCGGGGGAGAACCCCAACGGCATGGGTGTCGTACCGGGCGCGAACATGCCGGGCTATCAGCGCGACCGCGCCGCCTTCGGGCAGTCGATCTCGGTCACGGCGCTGCAGGAGGCCGCCGCCGTCGCGGGCATCGTCAACGGCGGTGTCTACAACCAGCCCACGATCATCTCGTCGATGACCGACGGACAGGGCAATCCGATCCCGGTCGCCAAGGCCGCGCCGCGCCGCGTGGTCAGCGAGAAGACGTCGGCCGATGTGGTCAACATGATGACCTCGGTGATTGCGAATCCCGCCTACCTGGCCACCCGGTCGATCCCCGGCTACAACATCGCCGGCAAGTCGGGCACGGCCCAGCGCGTCGATCCGGTCACCGGTGGTTACTCGGGCTACACGGCGTCGTTCGTGCTGGTCGGGCCGGTGCCCGATCCGCAGATCCTGGTGTACGTGGTGCTGGACAACCCGGTCAACGGGCACGGCGGCACGACCGTCGCACTGCCCCCGGCCAAGGACATCATGCAGTTCGCCCTGCAGCGCTACGGCGTTGCGCCGCTGACCAGCGTGCCCGTCGACAACGATCCCATCACCTACGAGCCGTGAGCGCCATGACTACGCCAACTCCTGTCGTCGATCTCGCCCTGCGCCCGGCCGGTGTCGTGCCGGTCCCGCTCGACCAACTGCTGGACGGGCTCGCCGCGCTCGACTGGGCGGGGCCCCTGCCGGCGATCACGGACATCGGCATCGATTCGCGCGCCACCTGCGCGGGCGAGCTGTTCGCCGCGCTTCCGGGGCTCAACGCGCACGGGGCCCGATTCGCGGGTCAGGCCGTCGCGGCGGGCGCCGCCGCGGTGCTGACCGACGCGGCCGGGCTGGAACAGACGCTGGACCTGGGCGTCCCGGTGGCCGTCGCCGACGACCCCCGCGCGGCGATGGCGCTGGCGGCTGCGCGCCTGTTCGGCGATCCATCCTCGAAGCTCACGATGTTCGGCGTGACCGGAACGAACGGCAAGACCACGACGACGTTCCTGCTGGAGGCCGGGCTGGCGGCTTGCGGGCACCGCGTGGGCGTGATCGGCACGGTCGGCTTCCGCATCGACGGGCGCGCGCTGCCGTCCTCGCGCACCACCGTGACCACCCCGGAATCGACCGATCTGCAGGCGATGCTGGCCGTGATGGCGCAGAACGGCGTCGATGCGGTGGCCATGGAGGTCAGCTCGCACGCGCTCGACCTGCGCCGGGTCGTCGGCATCGCCTACGACGTGGCCGGGTTCACCAACTTCGGTCGCGACCACCTCGACTATCACCACACCGTCGAGGCCTATTTCGAGGCCAAGGCCCGGCTGTTCGCGCCCGGGGTGGCGCGCGTGGCCGTGATCAACGGGGACGACGCGGCCGGACGCGTCCTGGTCGAACGGGCCAAGGCGGCGGGCAGTCCGGACGTCGTCACGGTCGGCTTCGGTGCGGACGCCGATGTGCGCATCGCGGCGTGGCGTCCGGACGGGGCAGGCTCGGCCATCGAGCTGGACGACCGCGGCCGGATGCGCAGATTCCGCATCGCGCTGCCGGGGGAGTACAACGTGCGCAACGCCGCCATGGCGCTGGCTATGATCGAGGCCGCCGGGCTGGACGGCGACGCCGCTGCGCGCGGCATGGTGCAGGCCACCGTGCCGGGACGCATGCAGCCGGTCGACCTCGGGCCGGACGCACCCCACGTCTACGTGGACTTCGGGCACACGCCCCAGGCCATCGCCGCCGCGCTGGGCGCGGTGCCGGCACCGAAGATCGCGGTGGTCGGTGCGGGCGGAGATCGCGACGCCACCAAGCGCGCCCCGATGGGCGAGGCGGCGGCGCGGGCCGCCGAGATCGTCGTGGTCACCGACGACAACCCGCGCACCGAGGATCCGGCGTCGATCCGGGCCGGGGTGCTGGCGGGCGCGCGTCCGGTCGCGGACGAGCTGGGGCACCAGGTGGTCGAGGCGGCTCCGCGCGAGGCCGCCTTGGAAGAGGCGTTGCGCCTGGCCGGGCCGGGCTGGTCGGTCGTCGCGCTGGGCAAGGGCCACGAGACGACCCAGGAGGTCGGGCACACGCTGCGTCCATTCAACGACGCCGAGCAGCTGCGCGCCGCGTGGACGAGGCTGCACCCACTGACGTTCCCCCCGCTGACACAGGACGGAGCGGACGCATGAGGACATTGACGGCGGCCCAGGTGGCGCAGCTGGCCGGCGGTGAACTGGTCGGCGACGGTACGGGAACGGTGGGGCCGGACGTGGTCATCGACTCGCGCCGTGTCACCCCGGGCGCGCTGTTCGTCGCGCTGGCGGGCGAGCATGCCGATGGCCACCGGTTCGTCGCGGCCGCGCTGGCCGCCGGGGCCGGTGCCGTGCTCGTCGGGCATGCCGTCGCGGATGCGGACGGTCCGCAGATCGTGGTCGCCGATGCGCTGGCGGGGCTGACGCGCCTGGCGCGGGCCCTGACCGATGATGCGGTTGCCCGCACCGGCCTGGTCACGCTCGCCTTGACCGGATCGGCCGGCAAGACCACGACCAAGGATCTGCTTGCCCACATCCTGGCTGGTGCCGGGGCCACGGTGGCCCCCGCCGGATCGCTCAACAACGAGATCGGTGTGCCGCTGACCGCCTGCCGCATCGACGACGCCACGCGGTTCCTCGTCGTCGAGATGGGCGCGCGCGGTCCGGGACACGTCGCGCACCTGTGCGGCATCGTCCCTCCGCAGATCAGCGCCGTGCTCAACGTGGGCACCGCCCACCTGGGCGAGTTCGGCAGCCGTGAGATGATCGCGAAGAGCAAGGGCGAGATCGTCGAGGCGCTGCCCGCGCACGGCTGGGCCGTCCTCAACGCGGACGATCCGCTGGTCGCGCCGATGGCCGGGCGCACGCGGGCGGACGTCGCCTGGTGCAGCGCGGGTGCTCCCGTCGTCTCGGGCGGGCAGCTCGCGCAGACGCGCTTGCGTGTGGACGCCCGCGGCATCGAGCCGGACGACCTGGAGCGCTACGGTTTCGTGCTGGCCGGGCACCGCGACGGCGAGGGCTTCGTGGAACCGGTGCAGCTGCGGCTGGTCGGACGCCACCAGGTGGCCAATGCGCTGGCCGCCGCCGGCATGGCGCTGGCGGCCGGCCTGGAGCCGGCGCTCGTGGCGCAGCGGCTGTCGACGGCCACCGAGGATTCGCCGTGGCGGATGGAGCTGCATCCGCTCGCCAGCGGCGCCGTGCTGGTCAACGACGCCTACAACGCCAATCCCGATTCGATGCGCGCCGCGCTGGCGACCGTGGCCCGGATGGCCGCCTCACGGCGGGCTGGCACCCCGGACGCCCGCGCCGTGGCCGTGCTCGGCGACATGCTCGAATTGGGCGAGACGTCGGCCCGGATGCACTATGAGACGGGCTCCTTTGCGGCCGGCCTGGGCATCGAGGTGATCGCGCTGGGCGAACATGCGGGTGATACCGTGGCGGGCGCGCGGTCCGCAGGGGGCACCGCGCGGGTGGCGCGCACCGACGAGGTGCCGCAGCTGCTTGCG
>WRGV01000075.1 GCA_009787035.1 Propionibacteriaceae bacterium
TGCAGCCCGCCGCCGATGTACCAGCGGGCGGCATCCGACAGGTTGCCGTACCCCTGCTCGTCGTAGAACAGCGGCTTGCCGTCGCGCCACAGCGAGCTGTGCACGTGCATGCCGGAGCCGTTGTCGCCGAAGACCGGCTTGGGCATGAACGTCGCCGTCTTGCCGTTGGCCGCAGCGGTGTTCTTGACGATGTACTTGACCTTCATCAGCGCGTCGGCCGACGGCAGCAGCGTGTCGAAACGCCAGTTGATCTCGGCCTGGCCGGCCGCCCCGACCTCGTGGTGCGCGCGCTCGATGACCAGGCCCGCGTCCTGGCAGTGGCGCACCATCTCGTCGCGCAGGTCGCCGTAGTGGTCGCTCGGGGCCACCGGGAAGTAGCCGCCCTTGGTGACGACCTTGTAGCCGAGGTTGCCGCGCTCCTCGACGCGGTTCGAGTTCCAGGGGGCCGACTCCGCGTCGACCGAGTACGACGAACCGTTCGCGCCCGTCTGGTAGCGCACATCGTCGAAGATGTAGAACTCGGCCTCGGGGGCGAGGTAGGCGGTGTCGCCGATGCCGGAGCTGACCAGGTAGGCCATCGTCTTGCGCGCGATGTTGCGCGGGTCGCGGCTGTACGGCTCCTTGGTGATGGGGTCATGCACGAAGCAGTTGACGACCAGCGTCTTGGCCTTGCGGAACGGGTCGAGGAAGGCGCTGGCCGGATCGGGGATCAGGGCCATGTCCGATTCGTTGATCTTCTGGAAGCCCGCGACCGACGAGCCGTCGAAAGCCAGGCCTTCGGTGAAGGCCGCATCCTCGAACGCCGCGGCAGGCATCGTGAAATGCTGCATGACGCCGGGCAGGTCGCAGAAGCGGACGTCCACCATGGCGACCTCCTCGCGATCCAGATAGCCGAGCAGCTCTTCAGCGCTTGTGAACATGATCTCCTCCAGAATCGAGTGGGGCGGACGGGCACAACGGGCTCCACTGTAGCGGTCCGGCCGCGCGGGATGTTGCCGGAATGTTTCAGCCGTGTTAACCGCGGGGCGCTCAGACCTGGCCCGCCAGAGCCGGGACGATCGCGCGGACGACGCCCAGGTCGAGCTCGCCCACGCGCTGGTTGAAGGCGGACGAGTCGGTGGGCGAAGCCTCATCGGCCGTGTCGCTGATCCAGCGCAGCACCGCCAGGGGCACGCCGCAGTGGGCGGCGGCCTGGGCGGCGGCGGCGCCCTCCATCTCGACGGCGAGCGCGTCGAACAGCTTCGCGATGGCGGCGGCGCGGGCCCGGTCGGCGATGAACTGGTCGCCGCTGGCGATGCAGCCCAGGTGCACCGTGGCGCCGAGTCCGGTGGCGGCCGCGGTGAGGGCGCTCACCAGCGTCCGGTCGGCCGGCCAGGCCAGCGGCTCATCCGGGATGCGTCCGATCTCGTAGCCGAAGTCGGTCAGGTCGACGTCATGCTGCACCAGCGAGGTTGCCACGACGGCGTCCCCGATGTGGATCGACGTGCCCACCCCGCCGGCCATGCCGGTGAACACGATCTGCGTGGCACCGGCCTGGACGAGCCCGGCGACGGCCAGCGCGGCGTTGACCTTGCCGATGCCGCTTTGGGCGACCAGCACGGGTGCCCCGGCCACCTCGCCGCGCGTGATCTCCTGCCCGAGTGTGTGCAGTGTGGACGTGCTCTCCAGCGCGTCGAGCACCGTGTGCACCTCCACCTTCATCGCTCCCATGACGCCCAGCATGTCGGCTCCTCCCGGTCGGTCTGCCACCTGCGTGTCTGGCCTGGTACACAGTCTGTCAGGCCGCGCCGGTCGCCACCAACGTCGCCACGCCGCGACCGGGGATGGATAGGCTGGGGAGCGGGAGCGAGCATGAGGATACGTGGGGTGGTGGCCGCCGTGATCGGCCTTGCCGTGGCGTGTTGCGTGTCCGCCTGCGCTGGAGGCAGTGTCGTGGTTCCGTCCAGCCCCGTCACACCGGCCGCGACGGCGTCCCACCCGGTGCTGACGGACGCCAGCCGGGTCGGCATCGTGCTGCCCGACACCGCCGACGGCCGCTGGGCGCGCGTCGCGGAGCAGTTCGGTGCGGCCATGCCGGGGGCCACGATCCGCTCCAGCGAGGGCAGCCCGGCGACCGAACACGACAATGTTGCCGCGCTGGTCGCGCAGGGCATCGCGGTGCTGATCATCGCGCCATGCGATCCCGCGGCGGCCGCGGCCGAGGCCGACCTGGCCCACGCCGCCGGCGTGACGGTCATCGCGTACGGCCGTCCGATCACCGGCACGCCCAACGTCAACTATGTGGTGCGGTTCGATCCGGCCGCCGTCGGGACGGCCCAGGCGCAGTACCTGGTCAATCGGGCGCAGGGAAGCGGCAACCATCTCTATCTGTACACCGGTGCCGCCGGCGATGCGGACACCGCGGCGTCCCTGGCCGGGGCGTGGTCGGTGTTGCAGCCGCTGCTGGCGGACGGCACGTTCACGATCGAGAACTCGTCGCAGGCCCAGGCGCTGGTGGATGAGCCCGTGTTGAGCGCCGGTCAGGCGTCCGCGATCATCGGTCAGACGACCGTCGGCACCGGCGACCAGGCGGCCGAACAGATCGCCCAGGTGGATCTGGCGCAGGCGCGTCCGGGCGCCACCGGCGCCGTGTTTCTGCTGGCGCCGGACGATGCCGCGGCCCACGCGATCGGTGAGGTGTTCCGTGCGAATCCCAGCGTGACCGGCATCGTCAGCACGGGTGCGGGCTTCACACAGACCGGGCTGCAAGACATCATGGACGGCAAGCAGTCCATGACGGTCTGGCTGCCGGACCAGGCGCTGGTGGACGATTGCGTCCAGCTGGTCGCCGCGGCACAGACGGGCGGGCCCCGTCCGGACATCATCGTCACCACGGTCGACAACGGCGCAGCTGCGATCCCGGCGACCAGGGCGCCGCTGACCATCGTCGTCCAGGCCAACGCAGCCGCGGTCATCGCCGATTCCGGGTTGTATGCGGTGGCCGGCGGGAAGGTCGTGGCTAGATAATTGTTCTGAACAGAAAGATACTTTCATTCTGATATCGAGAATCCAGCCTTAAAAATATCTCCTTGTCTCGGTGTTTGCAAAGGTCAAGATTTGGTAACGGACGGCGTAAATCCTTGCGGGACGTGTCGTCTTCCGGTACCGTCCGAACTGATCCAATGCTGGATCCGGATCTGGATCCGGAGGGTGTGCCCCCAGCAGTTCCCGGCGAAGGGCCCAGAACACAAGGAGTAAAGACATGGGATGGAAACAATTGGCCGTGGCTGGCGTCGGCGTGGCGCTGGCGCTCGGCATGACCGCGTGCTCGAACTCGAACAGTGGGACACCGACGAACACGACATCGACCCCCGGGGCAGTCAACTGGGCCAAGGATGTCGGCGTCGTGCTGTCGGACCCCTCCCAACCGCGCTGGACGATGGCTGAGGCGCAGTTCAAGGCCGCGATGCCTGGCGTTCAGATCATGTTCAGCAACAACGACACGTCCGTTGAGAAGACGAACGTCGAGTCGTTCATCGCCGCCGGCGTCAAGGTGATCATCTACAACTCCATCGATGGCGCGGCCGCGGCTGCGGCGACCGACGAGGCCGCCAAGGCCGGCATCAAGGTCATCGCCTACGACCGCCTCATCATGAACACGAAGAATGTCAGTGACTATGTGACCTTCGACAGCGTCCAGGTCGGTGAAGCCCAGGGCAAGTACCTGGCCGATCAGGCCAAGGCGAATGGCGGCAAGGGCCTGAACCTTTACCTGTTCGCCGGCGATGTGGGCGACAACAACGCCTTCCTGTTCTTCGAGGGCGCCTGGAAGGAACTGCAGCCGCTGATCGCCGACGGCACGTTCAATGTCGTCAACGCGCCCCAGGCCACGCAGCTGAAGGACACGGCCACTCTGACCCGCGACCAGGAGTCGTCGATCATGCAGCCGATCACCACGCTGTGGAAGCCGGATACGGCCAAGACGCTTGCTGAGGGGGCCCTCGCCGGGGCGACCACCGCGCAGAAGGGCACCGTCTACGTGCTGGCGCCGAACGACCAGACGTCGCAGGCCATCACCGACACGTTCCGCGCCGACAAGGCCGTCACCACGATCTACAGCACCGGCCAGGATCTCGCCCTGCAGTCCGTGCAGTACATCATGGATGGCAAGCAGTCGATGACGGTCTTCAAGGATGACAAGTATCTGGTGCAGGAGTGCGTCTCGCTGGTCGGCAGCCTGGTCAACGGCACGGCGCCCGATCCGACCATCATCACGACCAGCTACAACAACGGCGCAGCCGACATCCCGGCGTCCGCGGCCCAGATCACGGTGGTCACGAAGGACAACGTGCAGCAGGTCGCCACCGACTCCGGCATGTACACGATCACCAACGGGGTCGTCTCGCAGAAGAGCTGATCTGGGGCCCGGGCCCGTCGCCCGGCTGCAGGTTTCCATGCGCGCAGCCAGCGAGGGGGCAGGACAGGTTTGCCTGCCTTGCCCCCTTTCTGGCGGGAGAAAGAGGGATTGGTGTCAGCGGAACAAGCAGTTCCCGTCGCCGCCGCGGATCAGGCGGTCGCAGGCGGGGCAGAAGACTACATCTTGGAGATGCGGGGGATCGGCAAGGAGTTCCCCGGCGTGAAGGCCCTGGATGATGTGAACTTCAAGGTCAAGCGCGGCGAGATCCATTGCCTGGTGGGCGAGAACGGCGCCGGGAAATCGACGCTGATGAAGGTGCTCTCCGGTGTCTATCCCTATGGCACCTACACGGGGCAGATCATCCTCAACGGCCACGAGCAACATTTCCACAACATCGGCGACTCTGAGGCCGCCGGTGTCGCGATCATCTACCAGGAACTGGCCTTGATCCCCGAGCTGTCCATCCATGAGAACATCTTCTTCGGCCACGAGATCGTCAAGAACGGCATGATCGACTGGCACGAGACCATGGTGGAGGCCAAGCGCATGCTCGACCGGCTGCGCATCAAGATCAATCCCGAGACGCCGGTGAAGGACGTCAGCGTCGGCATCCAGCAACTGGTCGAGATCGGCAAGGCGCTCAGCAAGAACGTCCAGCTGCTGATCCTGGACGAGCCGACCGCGGCGCTGAGCGAGGACGACTGCGACAACCTGCTGAACATCCTGCGCGAGCTGAAGGCCGAGGGCATCACCTGCGTGCTGATCTCGCACAAGCTGCGCGAGGTGCTGTCGATCGCCGACACCATCACGGTGCTGCGCGACGGCAAGACGATCACGTCGATGGATGCCACCGCCCGCAAGATCGAGCAACCCGAGATCATCAAGAACATGGTNGGCCGCGAGATCACCAACGTCTTCCCGCCGCGCGAGCATGTGACGCCGGGCGAGGTCTGCTTCGAGGTGCGCGACTGGAGCGCCTACGACCCCCTGCAGGGGCGCGAGATCTTGCACCACATCAACCTGAACGTTCGCCGCGGCGAAATCGTCGGCATCGCCGGTCTGCTGGGGGCCGGGCGCACCGAGCTGGCGCTGTCCATCTTCGGCAACACGCGCCACTACGGCCTGTCCGGCCAGATGTTGATGGACGGCGCTCCGGTTCGGTTCACCTCGTCCGCCAAGGCGGTCGACAACCGGGTGGCCTACGTCACCGAAGATCGCAAACGCAACGGCCTGGTGCTGATGCAAGACATCAGGTTCAACATCACGCTGCCCGACCTGGGCAATCTGATGAGCGGCCCGTTCATCGACGAGCCGAAGGAGATCGCGATGTCGCGACGGTACTTCGACGAGGTCGACATCCGGGCGCGGTCGATCGAGCAGATCGTCGGCACCCTGTCGGGCGGCAACCAGCAAAAGGTGTCGCTGGCCAAGTGGCTGATGCCACAGCCGGAGCTGTTGATCCTGGACGAGCCGACCCGTGGTATCGATGTCGGCGCGAAGTACGAGATCTACCTCATCATGAACAACCTGGTGGCCCAGGGCATGAGCATCATCATGATCTCGTCCGAGCTTCCCGAGGTCTTGGGGATGAGCGATCGGATCTACGTCATGTCAGAGGGGTCGATCGTCGATGAGATGAACGCCGCTGACGCCACAGAAGAGGCCATCATGCACAAGGCCGTCGGATAAGACTGGAGTATTACACAATGTCCACAACGCAGACCCTTTCAGCCCCTGACACGGCATCTGGGCCACAATCGGCGCCCCACAAGTCTGTCGCTCAAAGCATCGGCCAGGTGCTGCGGAGCAACATCCGCAACTCGGTGATGTTCCTCGTGCTGATCCTCGTCTTCGTCATCTTCGCCATCTGGTCGGATGGCAGGTTCATCAGTTCGTACAACCTGACCAACCTGATCGCGCAGACGTGCGTCGTCGGTGTCATGGCCTGCGGCATGACGCTGGTCATCATCATCCGGCACATCGACCTGTCCGTCGGTTTCATGTGCGGCTTCCTCGGCGCCATTGCGGCCATTCTGATGCAGTCGCTGCACGTGCCAGCCGTCCTTGCCATCATCGTCGTGCTGGCAATCGGTGCCGCCATCGGGCTCGGTGAGGGTCTGCTGATCGGCAAGGTCGGCATGCCGGCCTTTGTCGTCACGCTGGGCCTGATGATCATCGGGCATGGTCTGGTGCTCTTGGCCACCACGAAGGCCGGCACGATCACCATCACGAACAATTTCTTCAACGAATTGAGCAATGGCAACATCCCGGCGATCTTCCATGTCGGCGCCTTCACCAGCGGTTCGACGCTGGTCGTCGGCGTCGTCGGGGTCGTGTTGTTCATCGTCTTGCAGTTCATGGGTCGTGCGCGCCTGGCCCGTCATGACCTGGTGGTCGAGCCCGTCTGGTGGTTCGCCGCCAAGCTGGTGCTGGTCGTGGCCATCGTTGGCTTCCTGGTCTACAAGTTCGCGACGTACACCGGCATCTCGTACGCGCTGGTGATCCTCGGCGTCGTGGTGTTCCTGGTCGCCATGTTGCAGTCGCGCACCAGGCTCGGCCGCCACATCTTCGGTCTCGGCGGCAACCCCGAGGCCGCGGAGCTGTCGGGTGTCAATGTCGTCAAGGTCACCGTTCTGGTTTTCGTCATCATGGGCGTCCTGGTGGGTCTGGGCGGTGTTCTGCTGGCCTCGCGGATGCAGTCGGCCACGACGACGGCCGGCACGGGCTACGAGCTGTTCGTCATCGCCGGCTGCTTCATCGGCGGCTGTTCCCCGGCCGGTGGCATCGGCAAGGTCACCGGGTCGCTGATCGGTGCGTTGATCATGCAGTCGTTGGTCAACGGCATGGCCCTCATGCGGATCGGTATCTCCTACCAGTACGTCGTCCAGGGCGCCATCTTGGTGCTGGCGGTGCTGTTCGACATCTTGTCGCGGCGCATCTCCGCGGCCAAGAGTTGATCGGTGCCGGACGCGCGGGCTCAGGCCCGTCGGGCCGCTGTGTGTGGGCCAGCCGTCGTGGCCTGCTCATCGCAGCGACGGAAGCTCGCTCGCCCAGGGCGGATCGGCTCCCGGCCGCGAGAGCG
>WRGV01000076.1 GCA_009787035.1 Propionibacteriaceae bacterium
GACGGCGCCAGCATCGACTCGGGGCCTCTGCTGCCCTGAGGACGCCGGCCAGCACTCACGCGCGCGGATGCGCCTGGCGGAAGGCCGACCGCAGACGTTCGTTGGTCACGTGCGTGTAGATCTGCGTCGTGGCCAGCGATGCGTGCCCCAGCAGCTCCTGGACGGTGCGCAGGTCGGCACCGCCCTCCAGCAGGTGCGTCGCCATGGCGTGGCGCAGGCCGTGCGGCCCCAGGTCGGGCGCGCCCGGTGCCGCCGCCAGCCCCGCATGCACGACGCGGCGCGCCACGCGCGGATCCAGGCGATGTCCGCGCTCGCCCAGGAACACCGCGGCACCCGACGCGTCGGTCGCCCACACCTCCCGCACGGCCAGCCATGCGCGCAGCGCCGCCACCGCCGGTGCCCCCATCGGCACCGTGCGCTGCTTGTCGCCCTTGCCCAGCACCCGGACGGCCTGGCGCTCCCAGTCGATGCCGTCCAGGTCCAGGCCGCATAGTTCGCTGACGCGGATCCCGGTGGCGTACAGCAGCTCCAGAATCGCCGCATCGCGCCGGGCGGCCGGATCGTTCGACTCGCCGCCGCGGGCGTCGGCCGCATCCATGACCTCGGCGGCGGCGTCCTGGCTCAGCGTCGCGGGCAGGCGCCGCGGCACCCGCCCGGCCTTCAGCGCGGCCGCGGGGTCGTGCTCCACCAGCCCGGTGTGCCGGGCCCATCGCCAGAACACCCGGATGCTCGCGCTGCGCCGCTGCAGCGTCGCCGGGGAACGTCCGTCCAGGCGCTGATCGGCCAGCCAGCCGCGCAGATCGGCGATGCCGACATCCTGCAACCGCACCGCCCCCAGCGCCGCCATCGCGTCGAACAGGCTGGCCAGGTCGCCCAGATAGGCCCGTTGGGTGTGCCCGGAACGAGCCAGCTCCAGCCGCAGATAGTCGCCAAAGGCGTCGTAGGCGCACCGGAACGCGGGCGGCCACGCCGTCGACTCGTCCTCACTCACGCCTTGCCACCTCCTGCGTACCCACTGTGACCCATCGCCGGATCGCCCCCGGTGAGGCGCGCCGACGTCGGGCAGCCTGGCCGACGCCGGGTAGTCTGGTCACTCCCAGTAGGGTTAAGGGATGGCCGCCGCGGGCGCGGCCGGATGAGGAGTACCGATGGCATCGCCGGCGTCGCCGCGTCAATGGGCTGAAAAGGGCACGATTCGCCGCATCACAACCTGGGACGAGCCGGTCATGCACCGGCACTGCCCGCCGGTCACCGACTTCGGGCCGGCGCTGCAGCAGCTCGCGGCCGACATGTTCGCCACGATGGCCGCGGCCGACGGGGTGGGCCTGGCGGCCCCGCAGGTCGATGTCGATCTGGCCATGTTCGTGTACGACTGCCCCGATGCCGACGAGCACCACCACTTCGGCGTCATGTGCAACCCGGTCGTGGAGCTTCCGCAGGGCGAGGACCGCAACTTCGACGCCGCCGAAGAGGGCTGCCTGTCCTGGCCCGGCGCCTACCAGTCACTGGCCCGCCCCGACCAGGCGATCTGCCGAGGCCTCAACGAGCACGGTGAACCGGTCACCGTCATCGGGACGGGGCTGCTGGCACGCTGCCTGCAGCACGAGACCGACCACCTGGACGGCACCGTGTTCGGCGATCGACTCTCGTCTCGCGCCCGCCGCAAGCTCAACGAGCAGCGCGAGACGCTGCGTCACCTCTACCCCGACGACTGGCCGGTGACCCCGCGCGGGCGCTACGACGCCACGGTGGTCGATACCGACGACGATTCGCCCAACGCGTAGCACGCCACGGCCGCCGCGGCCGCGACGTTGAGCGAATCGATGCCGCGCGCCATGGGGATGCGCACCACGACGTCGGCCTGGCCCAGCCATGCCGACGACAGCCCGGCTCCCTCGGTGCCCATCAACAGCGCCAGCTTCCGGGGCCGATCCGCCACCTCGCGCGCGAACCGCGCCAGCGGCACCGCGTCCGCCCGCAGCGCCATCGCGACGACGCTGAAGCCGGACGCCCGCAAGCGTCCCAGATCGTGCGCCCAATCGTCCATGCGCGCCCACGGCAACGAGAACACCGCCCCCATCGACGTCTTGATCGCGCGCCGATACAGCGGGTCGGCCGCGCGCGGGGCCAGCACCACGCCATCCCAGCCGAGCCCGGCGGCGCAGCGGATGATGGCACCCACGTTCGTGTGGTCGACGATGTCCTCGCAGACCACCAGCCGCCGAGCGTCCAGCAGGTCGTCCAGGCCCAGGCCCTGAACGCGCAGCAGCGAGGCGAGCGCCCCGCGGTGCACGTGGAAGCCGGTCAGCTGCTCGGTCATCGCCTCGTCCATGACGTACACGGGCGCCGAGCTGGCATCCAGCAGGTCGGACAGGCCACCGATCCACTTCGGGGCCAGCAGGAACGAGCGAGCCTGGTAGCCCGCCTCCAGTCCCCGCCGGATGATCTGGGCGCCCTCGGCGATGAACATGCCACGCTCGGCCTCCAGGCTGCGGCGCAGGTTGACGTCGCGCAGGTGGACGTAGTCGGCCAGGCGCGGGTCATGGACGTCGGCGATCTCGATGAACTCAGCCACCCCCGCAGGCTACCCCATGCAGCACAACCGGCAGCGACTCCGTCCTTGCCCCTAGACTGGACGCACCATGCCAGCACCGTCCGACACCGCCGCAGTGGCGCCGCATCGCCGACGCTTCCCCATCGACACGTTCCTGCTGCTCATCATCGCGTCCGCGGTGCTGGCCTCGCTGCTGCCGGTGCACGGCGCCGGGGTGTCGGCCATGACGTGGCTGTCGCGCGTGATGCTGGGCGTGCTGTTCTTCCTGTACGGCGTGCGGCTCAAGCGCAGCGAGGCGATCAACGGCCTGCGGCACTGGCGCCTGCACGCGACGATCCTGAGCTGCACCTACCTCGTGTTCCCCCTGATCGGGCTGGCGCTGGGCGTGCTGTCGCCCGGCCTGATCCCCGCCGAGCTGTACCGGGGCCTGCTGTGGATCTGCATCGTGCCCGGCACCGTGCAGTCGGCCATCAACTTCACGTCCATCGCCCGCGGCAACGTCGCCGGCGCGATCGTGGCATCCTCGGTCAGTAACCTGCTCGGCGTGATCCTGACCCCGCTGCTGGCCATGGCGGTCATGCGGACGACGGGCCTGGGCATCTCACCCGCGTCCATCGGCGACATCGCCTTGCAGGTGCTGGTGCCGTTCCTGCTCGGGCAGGTGGTGCGTGAGAAGGCCATCGGCTTCGTCAGTGCGCATCCGAAGCTCAAGTACTTCGACCAGGCGACCATCATCGTGGTGGTCTACCTGGCGTTCTCATCCGGCATGCGCGAAGGCATCTGGCACCGCACCGGCGTCGTCCAGATCGTCACCATCGTGGTCGTGGCGCTGGTCGTGCTGGCGTTCATGCTGTGGTTCACCTGGTCGGTGGCGGGATGGCTGGGCTTCAACCGTCGCGACCAGATCGCGATCCAGTTCAACGGCACCAAGAAGTCGCTGACGATGGGCGTGCCGATGGCATCGGTGATCTTCCCGGCCGCCAGCGTCGGCCTGATCGTGCTGCCGCTGATGATCTTCCACCAGTCGCAGCTGATGGCCTGCAGCGCGCTGGCGGGCAAGTATTCCCGCAAGGACGAGGCCTGGCACGATGCGCCGGGACGCCGCGACTGGGCGGACGAACCGGATCGGGATCAGCCGAGCGCCTGACGCCGTCCGGCCGAGCGGGCGCTCCAGCGTCCGTCCTCGTGCGTGACGAACAGCGGAAGGCCGTAGGTGCGGCTCAGGTTGGACGCCGTCAGCGTCTGCTCGATCGGCCCGCTGGCCACGACATGGCCCTGGTTGAGCAGCAGCGCGTGCGTCATGCCGTCGGGGATCTCCTCCATGTGGTGCGTCACCAGCACCATCGTGGGCGCCATGCGGTCGGCGCACAGCGACGCCAGCGTGTCCACCAGCATCTCGCGCCCGGCCAGATCCAGGCCGGCACCCGGCTCGTCCAGCAGCAGCATCTCCGGATCGGTCATCAGCGCCCGCGCGATCTCGACGCGCTTGCGCTCGCCCTCGCTCAGCGTGGCGTACGTGCGCCGGGCCAGCGTCTCGACGCGCAGCCGCTGCAGCAGCAGCATGGCGCGACGGTAGTCGTCCTCCTCGTAGTGCTCGCGCCAGCGGCCCAGCATGCCGTACGCCGCCGACACCACCACGTCGCGGGCCATCTCATGGCCCGGGATGCGCGTGCCGATCGCCGAGGAGCACACCCCGATGCGGGGACGCAGCTCGAACACGTCCACATGCCCCAGCGTCTCGCCCAGCACCTCGACGCGCCCGGAGCTGGGGTACGACTGCGTCGCCAACAGCGACAACAGCGTCGTCTTCCCTGCGCCGTTAGGGCCGATGATGACCCAGCGGTCGCCCTCCTTGATGGACAGATCGACACCGTCGAGCAACGTCGCGCGGCCGCGCCGCACGCACACCTGTGATAGTTGAGCCACCGCCCCCATGCCCACAAACCTACCTGATCGACACTGAGCCCGCCCGGCTCACGCGCCGGTGCACCCGACCCCGCCATCCACGTGCACGATCTCGCCCGTCGTGGCGGGGAACCAGTCGGACAGCAACGCCACGACCGCCCGGGCCACCGGCGTCGCGTCGGACGGATCCCAGCCCAGCGGCGCCCGCTGCGCCCACGCCTCGTCGATCTGGGACGCCCCCGGGATGGCCCGCTTGCTCATGGTATTCAGCGGCCCGGCCGCGACCAGGTTGCAGCGCACGCCGTCGGGGCCGAGGTAGCGCGCCAGATACCGGCTGACCGACTCCAGCGCCGCCTTCGACACGCCCATCCAGTCGTAGTCGGGCCAGCTCACCGTCGCGTCAAACGTCAGCCCGACGATGGACGCTCCGCGCCCCAGCAGCGGACGGACGGCCATCGCCAGGCTCTGCAGCGAGTACGCCGAGGTGTGCAGGCTGAGCGCGACATCGTCCCACTCGGTCGTCAGAAACGCGCCGCCTAGGGCCCGGGCCGGGTTCGCGAACGCGATCGAGTGCACCAGCCCATCCAGGTGATCCAGGCCGTGCTCGCGCAGCTGCCCGGCCAGCCCGGACAGCTGCACATCATCGGTGACGTCGAGTTCCAGAACCTCCGGCGTCGGGTGCAGCTGCGCCACCACCCGTCGTGTCAGGCCGGCCGCCCGCGGCAGGTTGGCCACGATGACGTGTGCCCCTTCCTGCAACGCCACGCGCGCCACCCCGAATGCGATCGATTCGGGCGTCGTCACGCCCGTCACCAGCACCCGCTTGTTCTCCAACAGTCCCATGTTCGAGCCCCGTCCTTTCGCTATTTCAGGCTGTCGTTGCCTCAATGAATCCGATCATGCCGCCATCGCCAGGCCGCCATCCACCGGGATGACCGCGCCGGTGATGTAGCCCGCGTCCGGCCCGCACAGGAACCGGACGACCGCCGCGACATCGGACGGATCTCCCGGTCGTCCCAGCGGGATCTTGGCCAGCCAGGCCGCCCGTGCCGACTCGTCCACGGCCGCCGTCATCTGTGTGGCGATATAACCCGGCGCGACGACGTTGCTCGTGATGCCACGCCCGCCCAGCTCGCGCGCCAGGCTGCGCGCCAGGCCCACCAGCCCCGCCTTGGCCGCGGCGTAGTTGGCCTGCCCGGCACCGCCCGCCAGGCCCACCACGGAGCCGATGAACACCAGCCGACCCCAGCCCTGTCGGAGCATGCCGCGCACGGCCGCGTGCGCGACCCGGTAGGCCCCGGTCAGATCGACATCGAGCACCTCGTCCCAGGTCGGCTCACCCATGCGCGCCACCAGCGCGTCCCGCGTGATGCCGGCGTTGGCAACCACCACGGCGACGGGCCCGAGATCGTGTTCGATGCGCGCGAAGGCCGCCGCCACGTCATCCGCGCTCGTCACGGAGCCACACAGCGCCAGCACGCCCGGACGCGCGCATGCCGTCCGGTCGAGCGTGGCGACGCGGAAGCCCGCCTGGTCCAGCTGGGTGACGATCTGCGCACCGATGCCGCGGGAGCCGCCCGTGACCAGCGCCACACGCCCGGCCGTTGGTTCACTCATGCCCCGACTCTAGGCGCGCCGGGACGGGCCCGGACGTGCGCGCGGGACAAACTCCGGGGACAATCGTTGTGTGAATCAGCCGGACGCCGCCAACCAGCCGGACACCCCCATCGTCCCCGTGCCCCGCGCGGCCAGGCTCGCGGCCCTGGACGCTGCGCTGCCCCTGCTCGCGTGCCCGCACTGCCATGGCCCGCTGCGGCGCGAGCAGTCGGCCCTTGCGTGCCCGGCCGGACATCGGTTCGACATCGCGCGCGCCGGGTACGTCAACCTGCTGGGCCATGCCGCGCCGGCCAACGCGGACACGCCTGCGATGGTCGCCGCCCGCGAGCGCTTCCTGGGCGCCGGCGCGTACGACCCCATCGCCGACGCGGTGGCCGCCGTGCTCGCGCGCGTCCTGCCGCCGCGCGACGCCGCGATCGCCGAGTTCGGTGCCGGCCCCGGCTTCTACCTGGCCGCCGTGCGAGCGGCGGCACCGCCGCACACCACCGCGCTGGCCACCGACATCTCCCCCGCCGCGGCCCGTCGCGCGGCCGGGCGCGGACTGGCCAGCGTCGTGGCCGACACCTGGGCGGGTCTGCCGGTCGCCGACGCCTGTCTGGACGGGGTCTGCTGCGTGTTCGCGCCGCGCAACCCGGCCGAACTGGCCCGCGTCGTCCGTCCGGGCGGAACGGTCGTGCTGGTCACGCCCGCCCGTGACCACCTGGTCGAGCTGCGCGAACGCCTGGGTCTTCTGGCCGTGCGCCCCGATGCCGGCCCGGCCGCCTGGCAGGCGCTGAGAGGTGCCGGATTCGACGTCGATGTGGCCCGTCCGATCACCTATGCGCTGCGCGTGGAGCCCGCACAGGCGCGCGACCTGGTCGAGATGGGGCCCAACGCGCACCATGCGCACGGCAGCGCGGACGAACCGCTGACCGTCACGGTCAGCGTCGAGCTGGCGACGGCGCAGCGCCGCCGCTGAGGCTCACTTCTTCTTGCCCGAGCGCTTCTTGCCGGACTTCTTCTTGCTGGCGCCCTTCTTGCCGGACTTCTTCTTGTCGGCGTGCTTCTTGCCAGACTTCTTCGCATCGGCGTGCTTCTTGGCGTGCGCCTTCGCGGCCGCCGCCTTCTTCACAGCCTTCTTGGACTTCTTGGGCATCGCGGACTTTCCGTTCTTCTTCGCGGCCTTCTGCGGCTTCGCAGCGGCGGGTGTGGACGGCTCGGCGGGCACGCCCTGGCTGGACGCCGTCACCACCGGTGCCGCAGCGGGAGCTGCGACCGCCGATGTGGGCGTGTCCGGCACGCCCACGGGCACGACGACCGTCGTGAGCGCC
>WRGV01000077.1 GCA_009787035.1 Propionibacteriaceae bacterium
GCGATCGCGCGCCCGGGCCTGATCGACGAGATCGCGCAGCGCTTCGGCAACCAGGTGCTGGTGCTGAGCGTGGACGCCCGCCGCGAGCCGGGGCGTCCGTCCGGGTTCGGCGTCACCACGCACGGGGGGCGACGCAGCGCAAACCTGGACGCCCTGGCCTGGGTGCGCGAGGCCGCCGAGCGGGGCATCGGCGAGGTGCTGCTCAACTCGATGGATGCCGACGGCACCACCGACGGCTTCGACATCGAGATGATCCGGGCCGTGCGGGCCGTCACCGACGTGCCGCTCATCGCGTCCGGTGGGGCGGGACAGCCCCAGCATTTCGTCGAGGCCGCGCGGGCGGGCGCCGACGCCGTCTTGGCCGCCAGCGTGTTCCACTACGGCACGCTGACGATCGCCCAGGTCAAACAGGCGCTGGCGGGCGCCGGCTTCCCGGTGCGGCTGTAGCTACCCAGGCCCGGCCGCTCACGTCCGTCCGTCCCTGTGTGTTGTCTCAGACCTTGAGACAGACCGCCATGCCGGGGCGCGGGCGTCCCTAGAATGACAGACATGCATCGCATCGGATTCGTGCTCGTACTGAGATAGCGCTTCATCGAACGGGTGAAGCGCTCCCTCGTCCACCGCTGGGTGGCGAGGGTTTTTTGTTGGTACCACACGGACAGGCACGACGAGAGGGGGCCCCATGGAGGCCACAGATGAGGGCGCGGTGATGACCGGGGCGCAGGCGTTGGTGCGTTCGCTGGAGCTGTCGGGCGTCGATGTCATGTTCGGCATCCCGGGCGGGGCGGCGCTGCCGATCTACGACCCGCTGTTCGACTCGTCCATCCGGCACATCCTGGTGCGCCACGAGCAGGCCGCGGGGCACGCGGCCGAGGGCTACGCGGTCACGACCGGCAAGGTCGGCGTCTGCATGGCCACGTCCGGCCCCGGCGCGACCAACCTGGTGACCGCGATCGCCGACGCCTACATGGACTCGGTGCCGATCGTGGCGATCACGGCGCAGGTCGCGTCCACCTCGGTCGGCACCGACGCGTTCCAGGAGGCCGACATCCGCGGCATCACGATGCCGATCACCAAGCACAACTACCTGATCACCAAGACCGCGGACATCCCGCGCGCGGTCAAGGAGGCGTTCCACATCGCGTCCACCGGCCGTCCGGGCCCGGTGCTCGTCGACATCACCAAGGACGCCCTGAACGCCAGCGCCCCGTTCGTGTGGCCCAGGCAGCTGACGTTGCCCGGCTACAAGCCGACCGTGCGCCCGCACGTGCGCCAGGTGCGCGAGGCGGCCCGGATGATCGCCCAGGCCCGCCGTCCCGTCGTCTACGCCGGCGGCGGCATCCTGCGCGCCCGCGGCTGCCAGGAGCTGCGCGACTTCGCGCACGCCACGGGCATCCCGGTGGTGGTGACGCTGATGGCGCAGGGCGCGATCGAATCGTCCGACCCCCTGTGCTACGGCATGCCGGGCATGCACGGCACGGTCGCGGCGGTCGGCGCGCTGCAGAAGGCCGACCTGATCATCGCGATCGGGACGCGGTTCGACGACCGGGTCACCGGCCGGTTGGACACGTTCGCCCCCGATGCGCAGGTGATCCACGCCGANATCGACCCGGCCGAGATCGGCAAGAACCGCAAGGCCGACCTNCCGATCGTGGGCGATGCGAAGGCGGTGCTCACCGACCTGGTCAAGCTGATGGCGGACGAGCAGGTGCCCGACCTTGCGCCGTGGCGAACATACCTGGACGGCCTGCGGCAACGCTATCCGCTGCGTCTGGACGAGGACACGGCCGACGGCAAGCTGTCGCCGCAGCACGTCATCCGGCGCCTGGGCGAGCTGGTCGGCCCCGACGCGATCTACGTCACCGGCGTCGGGCAGCACCAGATGTGGGCGACCCACTTCCTGCCGCATGCGCGCCCCGGGCAGTGGGCCAGCTCCGGCGGGGCCGGCACGATGGGCTACTGCGTGCCGGCGGCCATGGGGGCCAAGCTCGGCAACCCCGACAAGGTCGTGTGGGGCATCGACGGCGACGGCTGCTTCCAGATGACCAACCAGGAGATCACGACGTGCGCGCTGAACGGCGTGCCGATCAAGATCGCCATCATCAACAACAACGTGTTGGGCATGGTGCGCCAGTGGCAGACGCTGTTCTTCAATCAGCGCTACTCGAACACCGACCTGTTCACCGATGCGCTGCCCGACTTCTGCAAGCTGGCCGAGGCGATGGGGGCGCACGCGATCCGCGTCAGCACCCCCGACCAGATCGACCCGGCGATCCAGGAGGCCATGGCGATCAACGACCGTCCGGTCGTCGTCGAGTTCCAGGTCGCCAAGGATGCGCAGGTGTGGCCGATGGTGCCGGCCGGCACGAGCAACGACGACATCATGATTGCGCGCGACATGGCGCCGCAGTGGAGCCGGGAGGATTGAGATGAGCAATCACACCTTGAGTGTCCTGGTGGCCAACGCGCCCGGCGTGTTGACCCGGGTGGCCGGCCTGTTCAGTCGGCGCGGCTTCAACATCGAGTCGCTGACCGTCGGCCCGACGCAGGACGCGGCCGTCTCGCGCATGACCATCGTGGCGAGCACCGACACCGACGAGGCGCTGGAGCAGATCGTCAAGCAGCTGAACAAGCTGGTCGAGGTGCTCAAGATCATCGAGCTGGAGCAGGGCGCGGTTGATCGCGAGCTGATCCTGGTCAAGGTCTTCTGCACCGAGCAGACGCGCGGCGCCGTCCTCGACATCGTGACGCTGTTCCGCGCCCACACGGTGGACGTGGGCTCCGACTCGGTCACCGTCGAGGCGACCGGATCCGTGGACAAGCTGCGCGCCATCGTCGAGCTGCTCAGCCCCTATGGGATCATCGAACTGGCCACCTCGGGCCACGTCGCGCTCGCGCGCGGCGCCAAGGCGATGTCCGAAACCAAACGTCCCGCGCTGGCCCACCACTGACCCCGTCCCACCGACGCCGTCACCCAGCCGCCGACCACAACATCCAGATAACAAGGAGAATCACCATGGCCACCATGTTCTACGATCAAGACGCCGATCTCGGTCTCATCCAGCAGCGCAAGGTCGCCGTCATCGGCTACGGCTCGCAGGGCCACGCGCATGCGCTCAACCTGCGCGACTCCGGCGTCGACGTCCGCGTCGGCCTGCAGCCGGGCAGCAAGTCGATCGCCAAGGCCGAGGACGCGGGCCTGCGCGTCCTGACTCCGCGCGAAGCGACGCGCGAGGCCGACCTCATCATGATCTTGGCCCCCGACCAGGTGCAGCGCACGCTGTATGCCAACGAGATCGCCCCCGAGCTCAAGCCCGGCGACGCGCTGTTCTTCGCGCACGGCTTCAACATCCGCTTCGGCTACATCACCGCCCCCGAGGGCGTGGACGTCTGCATGGTCGCCCCCAAGGGCCCGGGCCACCTGGTGCGCCGCGAGTACGCGGACGGACGCGGCGTCCCGATGCTGATCGCCGTCGAGGAGGACGCCACGGGCCAGGCCTGGCCGCTGGCCATGAGCTACGCCAAGGCGATCGGCGGTCTGCGCGCCGGCGGCCTGAAGACGACGTTCACCGAAGAGACCGAGACCGACCTGTTCGGCGAGCAGGCCGTGCTGTGCGGCGGCCTGTCGCACCTGATCCTGGCGGGCTTCGAGACGCTGGTCGAGGCCGGCTACCAGCCCGAGTCGGCGTACTTCGAGTGCCTGCACGAGATGAAGCTGATCGTCGACCTGATCTACGAGGGTGGCATCGCCAAGATGCGCTGGAGCGTCTCGGATACCGCCGAGTACGGCGACTACATGTCGGGCCCGCGCGTCATCGACTCGCATGTCAAGGAGACGATGAAGCAGGTCTTGACCGAGATCCAGGACGGCACCTTCGCCAAGAAGTTCATCGCCGACCAGGACGCGGGCGCCCCGCAGTTCAAGCAGGAGCGCGCCACGGCCGAGGCCCATCCGATCGAGAAGGTCGGCCACGAGCTGCGCGGCCTCATGAGCTTCATCGGACATCAGGACGCCGACTACACCGAAGGCACCGCCGCCCGCTAGGTTCGTCCTGGGCTGCGTTGGGCTGCGGCTTGCGTGTGTCCAACACGCGACGCCTTGCCCGCCTTGCCCAGAACGAACCTAGATCGACTACTGGTGGCGCGCTAAAGCTGGGGCCGGGGGATTTCCTCCGGCCCCAGCGACGTGTCGGGGTTATGCCGATCCCGGGTTCGTGTGGGTTCGTTTCGTCGCCTGGTATTCGGCGACCGCTTGCTTCGTGCTGCGCCAGATGCCGGAGGTGTCCTGGTGTGCGTCGAGCCGTCCCCGGGCGGCCGCTAGCCGCAAGGCGTTGAGGCTCAGCGTGGGTGTCGCCAGGGCGCTCAACGGTACTTCGCGGGCGGGACCTGCCAAGTTGGGCACGATGAAGCGGTAGAGGCTGTCCTCCATGGCGCGGGCGATGATCTCGCTCAGTGGCCCTACCGCTCCCCGGTCGGCCTGTTTCATCGCCGCCAGGTAGGCCTGGCGCCGCTGTTTGCGGACGATGATGGGGGGAAGCCCGGCCCTGACCAGCAGGAGGTTGAGGACGAGCCGTCCGGTGCGGCCGTTGCCGTCCAGGAACGGATGGATGCGCTCGAAGCAATTGTGCAGCCCAGCCAGCTGTTCGAGGAAGCCAGCGATATCCGGTGTGGTGGTGGCGACCTCCATCCGGTTCGCATCGTCCACCCACGCCGTCAGCTCGCCGGGCACCAGAGGCCACGAGGGCGGTGTCATGCCGGCATCGAAAGCCATGATGTCGTGGCGCCGGAAGTTGCCGGGGCTCTCTGCGTCCTCGGCGTCGGGATGCGGCGCGAAGCCCCACACCGGCGACATCATGGTGTGGTGGATGCGGCGCACCTCCTGCAGCGTGATCCATGGCGAGTCTTCGTCGCCGGTCGGCTGCCGGGCCTGGTCGTACACCCAGGTGGCCGCGGCGCCGTAGCCCTGCACTTCGAGATAGTTCTTGTATGGCTGCCCGCCCACGACCAGCCCTTGTCCCAGCAGCTTCTCCACCTGGCGCAACACCAGCGTGTTGCCTTCCAGCGCCGTCGAATGGTGGGCCTCCAGGTAGCCGATGTCGGCCCAAATGCGGGCAGCTTCATGCGGGGTGGGCAGCCCGCCGTACTTGGTGTTCAGTTCGTCGATGGAGGTCGACAGGCGGCGAAACACGGTCTGTTTGGTCGGACGGCCGCGCGGCATCATTTCCTCCTTATTGACGTAGGCGGGCAACACTCAATTGATCGTATCATTCGCGCTCTTTGACGTAGGTGGTCTAAACCGAATTGATCGAATCATTCGCGCTCGTGGTGGGTGGCTCTTCGCCGGCCTTCCAGCTACGCCGGCCAACGTCGCCATCCGGGCAGTCCGGGCAATCCGCCGCGCACAGCTGAGCCGTTGCCGGACTACAGTGATCTCGCCCCCTCCGTGACGAGAGAGGTGGACATCATGTCGCAGCGTTCTGGCCGATTGATGCTTGGCGCGCTGCTCGCGTGCGCCGCGCTGGTGCTGACGGCGTGCGGGCCGAGCAAGCCGACGGTGACGCCGACGCCCCCGGCACCGTCGTCCAGCGTGCCGGCGCCGTCGCTGCCCGCGGGTTTCGCGAGCCGCATGGACGGCTCGACCGCGACGATCCCGCTGGGGCAGGCCGTGCTGAAGTCGTTGGTGGGCACCGATGAGGGCATGACGTTCAACACGACCGACAACGCGTATCAGAACCTGATCAAGGGCACGAAGGATCTGATCCTGGTCACGTACCCGTCGGCCGACGAGCAGGCCGCCGCCGCCAAGGCGGGCGTGAAGCTGGACGTCATCCCGGTGGTCAAGGATGCGCTGGTCTTCCTGGCCAACACGGGCAACCCCGTGTCGAACCTCACGCAGCAGCAGGTCAAGGACATCTACACCGGCAAGACCACCGACTGGGGCCAGGTCGGCGGCAAACCGGGCAGCATCATCCCTTATCAGCGCCCTGTCAACTCGGGTAGCCAGACGCTGTTCCTGAAGCTCGCGATGGCCGGGACGACGCCGATGGACGCGCCGCAACAGCTTCGTCCCCAAGAGATGAGCGGGCTGGTGGACGACGTCGCCAATACCGACAGCGGGCCGGACGCGCTGGGGTACTCCTTCTTGTACTACGCCACACAGATGTACCTGAAGAACAGCGCCAAGCTGCTCGCGATCGACGGCGTGGCGCCGAGCGCCCAGACGGTCTCCGACGGCACGTACCCGTACGGCACCTACTACTACGCGGTCATGCGCGACGACACCCCGGCCGATTCCCCGGCCCGCGGCCTCGTCGCCTGGCTGCTGGGCGATGCCGGGCAGCGGATCGCCTCGGCGGCGAACTACGTCCCGCTGTCGCCGCGCAACATCGTCGCCCCCGCCGCGCCGACGTACTACCTGGGCGCCACCGCGGACAACACCACGCAGTCGTCCGGAACCGGCGGCACGCAGCGCAGGGACACGACCGTGAGCCGCAACGTGCCCGGTCTGTACTGCACCGAAAACGGGAAGGGGAATGTCACGGGCCTTTCCATCCCGGGCAATCCCGAGGTCAACAAGGCCGTCGTCGCGTGGGCCACCCAGCAGGTCGCGAAGGGCGGCACCGTCGGCTGCTACCAGGTTGTCGAGATGGGCAGTCTGGTCAGTGTCCAAGGCGGGGATGACGGCGCTGTGTTCGACGAGGCGACGGGCAAGCAGCTGCAGCTGTCGGATCTGTTCTACGACAAGGTGAACTACATCAGCTTCATCAACGACAACCTGCTGAACCAGTGGACGAATCAGGCGCTGCAGAACGAGGTCAACGAGATGGAACCGGGCTTCGATCTGGACAACCTGGTCACCACCCCCTTCACGGGCATTCCGAACGACTACGCCTCCTTCACGGTGGATGCCTCCGACATGGTGGGTGCCCCCACACTGGAGATCTGTTTCCCGCAGGGCAACCCGTTCACCACCACGCTCACGGTCCAGGGGCAGCAGACGCCGCTGAGCTGCCTGCCGCTGCGGCTTCCGGCCAACCTGTCGCCCTACGGCGTGCTCTGGGATTTCGACCAGGCGACCGCGCCGGGAAAGAAGGGCGTGATGCTGCCCAGCGTCACGACCGCCTTCCCGGGGCCGGGGGCCAACGACGCGGCGATCAATGCCGCGATCCAGACCGCCTACGCGAGCGCGCCCCAGGCCGCGAGCACCGAGGTCGACCTGTACGGCACGCGGTTGAGCGTCGTCTTCTGGGATCAGCCCAACGTCACGTACTGGCAGCCCGGCAGGGTTGAGGCCATGACGACGGTCGACCTGGCCACCGGGCAATCCGCCCCGTTCGGGTCCTCGGACATCCCGGCGAACTGGTGGAA
>WRGV01000078.1 GCA_009787035.1 Propionibacteriaceae bacterium
CTCCGGCAGCGCCTCCCACACGGCCAGCGCCGATTCCAGCTCCAGATCCTGTTCCAGGCTGGCCAGCAGGTCGGCGATCAGCGGGTCGGACGGCTCGGCGTCCACCAGCACGCACACCGGCCACGCGGCCACGACGGTGCCGCGCCCGGGCGCATAATCGAAAAAGCGCATCAGCGTCTCCCACATCGGGCGGGCAAGCCTGCCCGCGCCCCGCCCATACCGATCGACGGTGTTCAGCGACGCGCGAGGCGAACCAGCCCCCGCAAGGTCTTCCACACCACCACGATGCCGACCGCCGACAGCGCGATCGTTCCGACGCGGTTCCATCGCACACCGGCGTCGTCCACCAACTGGCCTGTGACCGACTGGAGCATCTCCTGCGCCTTCGCGCGGGCCTGGCTGGCCAGCTCGCGCTGGAGGGCAGCCGGATGCGCCTGCGCCACCAGCCCCTCGACCCCCGACGCCAGGCCGTGACGGGCCTGCGCAATGTCGGCGTGGATCTGTTCTGGTGTGCGGACCACGGCCACCCGTCCTCCCAGTCGGTCGGTATCCGTGCTGGATACCCGGCATCCAACGCGGATGCTTTGCCACCAAGCCTATATCCCCGCGCGGACGAAATCCGCGCCCGCCCGGTCCCCGGCTGGGCATCGCCCGGCGTGCGTTAGGGTGAGGGCATGGTTTCGTTGACTCCGGGCGAGACGGCCCCTGCATTCACCCTTCCCGATCAGCACGACACGCCGGTGAGCCTGAGCAGCTTCGGGCCCGGACGCGTCATCGTCTACTTCTATCCCGCGGCGCTGACGCCCGCGTGCACCGTCGAGGCGGTCGACTTCACCACGCACCTGGCCGAGTTCACGGCGCGCGGAATCCGCATCGTCGGCATCTCGCCCGACCCGGTGGACACGCTCGCCGCGTTCACCGCCAAGAACGACCTGGCCATCACGCTGCTGTCCGATCCGCAGCGCCAGGTTATTGACGCCTACGGCGCCTGGGGCACCAAGACGCTGTACGGCAAGCAGGTCGAAGGCATCATCCGTTCGACGTTCCTCGTGGACGTCGCCGTCGACGGCACCGCGACGGTCGAGCAGGCCGAGTACAACGTCCGCGCCACCGGCCACGTCGAGCGCCTGCTCAAGCACCTGGGCTGAGCCCGGGACGGCGGGTCGCCGCGCCGCACGCCACCGAACAAGCGACGCGACAGCGATGATCCATGCCCGCACGGCGAAGCTGCATGCTGCGTGCATGCTAGAGTCGCGGCATGGCCACGCTCCAAATCAGAAACTTCCCCGACGAACTGCACGCCAAGCTCGCCGAACGCGCCCATGCGGCGCACATGACCATGTCGGCGTACGCGACAGGCGTTCTCGAACGGGACCTCGACCAGATGACGATGCACGAGTGGGTGGCCGCCCTGGACAAGGCTCTGCCCACCAGAGGCGGCGCCGGACTCGGGATCGACGCCGCCGAGCTCATCAACCAGATCCGGGATGAGAACGAGGACTATCTCATGGAAGGCATCCTCGGGCAGGCGGCGCAGGCCGCATGAGGCGAATCGTTTTGGATGCCAGCGCCGCAATCGAGGCGTTGGTCGATGCCCGCGGTTTGGGCAACGACGTGCGCCAGGCGATTGCTGAGTGCGAGACGCATGCTCCGGAATTGATCGATGTGGAGGTGTTGTCGACGATGGCTCGCTTGGAGCGCGCGGGGACTCTCTCACATGCGTCCGCAACCACGGCAATCGACTTCTGGGACGTAGTGCCTGTCAGGCTTCATGCTGAACGNGACCTCATGCCACAGGCGTGGCGGACGCGGGGCTCGGTGCGAATTTCGGACGGTTTCTACCTCGCATTGGCCTTCGGCATGGGCGCACCGCTGGTCACGTGCGACGGCAGACTGGCCCGCGCCCCGCATCCCGGCGTCACCGTCACCCTGATCGCCTGATCACCTGATCGCCTCTTCCGGGGGCAAGGCTGGCTGCAACCCGTCCCGACAGCGAAGCCCTCGCCTGCAACACCACAGGTAGACGCGGCGCAGGCAAGACGCCAGACGCCCGCCGCCTACTTCAGGTAGGCAAGGGCGGCTGCAACGCAGCCTGCGTCGTGGCACGCACCTCCCAACACCACAGGTAGATGCGGCGCAGGCAAGGCGCAGACGCCCGCCGCCTACTACCGGTAGGCAAGGGCAGCTGCAACACAGCCTGCGTCGTGGCTACGCGAACTTCTCCAGGCCGGTGGTGTTGCCGGTGGCAATGGCTGAGAACATCTCGGCGGCTTTGGCGTCGTCCCAGAGCACGGACGAGCCTGCGGAGGTGTATGCGTTGGAGCTGGCGACGGGCACGGTGAGCGACAGGCCCTTGCCGGTGCCGAGTTTCTGCATGGCCAGGCCCATCTGGAGCGCCGTGTACGCGCTCATGCCGGGGTCGCGGGTCAAGGTGGCGCCCACGGCGTGCCCCAGCTCCCAGTAGCGCATCGGGTCGAGCACACTCTTGGGCGTGGCGGCCTTGTCGGCGATCTTGCCGATCAGTTCGCGCTGGCGCTGCACGCGTCCCAGGTCGCCGAGCGGGTCGGCCTTGCGCATGCGCGCATAGCCCAGCGCCTGTGCGCCATCGAGCGTCTGGCATCCGGCGGGCAGGTTGAGCTGCGAATCGACGTCTTGAATCGGCGCCGACAGGCACACCTGCACGCCGTCGACCGCGTCGACCAGATCGGCGAAGCCGCCCATGTTCATCTCAACGTAGTCGTCGATGTGGACGCCCGTGTCCTGCTCGACGGTGGCCACGAGCAGCCCCGGCCCGCCGAACGCGTACGCGGCGTTCAGCTTGTTGCTGCCGTGGCCCGGGATCGGCACGTACGAGTCGCGCGGCAGGCTGACCAGCACGTCCGGCCCGGTCTTCGGAATCACCAGCAGCATCATCGTGTCGGTGCGGCCCCCGTCGTCGGGCCCGCCCAGCTGGGCGGCCTCGGCGGGTGTCAGCGCGTCGCGCGAGTCGCTGCCCACGATCAGGATCACCGTGCCCGGCTGGTCGCCCGGCAGGTTGGGGACGCCCGCGGTCGGTGTCGCGTCCACCGTGGTGACGCCGCGCCACACGACGACCGGCACGTAGACCAGGTAGGCGATCCAGGCGATGATCAACAAGAAGATGACCAGCAGCGCCCAGCGGAACGGGTGGCGCCGCACGGCGCGGCGCACCGGCACAGCCCCGGACGACGAGGCCGGTGAACCTTTGTCCGCCGCGGTTGCGGCCGGATGCGGACGCACGCGCGGGGCGGGCTCCTCGCGACGACCCGGCGTCGCCTGGGGGCGCGCGGACGGAGTGGTCGCCTCGGGGGTGTGCGCCCGTGCGGCCTGCCGCGCCGCCTCGATCTGAGCCTGCCGCGCCGCCTCGATCTGAGCCTGCCGCGCCGCCTCGGCCTGCGCCCGGGCGACCGCCCGCTCGGCCCTGGCATGCTCGTCCACGGGTACAACCGGATGCACGCTCGGCGCGTTGCCGCCGTACAACCAGTCGAGGTCGGCCTGCCGCTTGTCCGCACCACTCACGCGACACAGCCTAGCGAACCGCCCCGGCCCGGCCGCGGAACCCGTCCCCGCCCCCGGTCGTCGGCGCGCCGCCCAGCCCGCGATGTCCATGGTCTTGGCTACAGTGTCCCCATGAGGTACGCGGTCATCATGGCGGGCGGAGCGGGCAAGCGGCTGTGGCCGCTGTCGCACCAGGGCCAGCCCAAGCAACTGCTCCCCCTGTTCGACGGACGGTCACTGCTGCAGCTGGCGTTCGAACGGGCGGCGCGCGTCGTCGATCCGTCCCGGCTGCTGGTGTGCACGGGCGCGCCGTACGCCGATGTCGTCCGGGCGCAGCTGCCCGATCTGGCCCCCGAGAACCTGCTGGGCGAGCCCGAGGGCCGCGACTCGCTCAACGCGGCCGCCTGGCCCGCCGCCGTGCTCGCCCTGCGCGACCCGGACGCCGCGATGGCCGTGCTGACCGCCGACCAGCTGATCGAGCCGGACGACGTGTTCGCGGCCCGGCTGGACGAGGCGTTCACCCTGGTGGAGACCGATCCGGAGGCGCTGGTCACGTTCGGCGTCGAGCCGACCTCGCCACACACCGGCTACGGCTACCTGGAACGCGGCGAGGCGCTGCCCGGCTTCCCGGACGCCGCGGTCGTGCGGGCGTTCCACGAGAAGCCCGACCTGGCCACGGCCCGGGCCTACCTGGCCAGCGGACGGTACTGGTGGAACTCCGGGATGTTCGTCTGGCAAGCCGCGACATTCCTGCGTCAGGTCGAGCAGCTGCTGCCGGTGACCTTCCGGCAGGTGGACGAGCTGGCCCGGCACCCCGAGCGGCTGGGGCAGATCTACCCCACGCTGGCCAAGACCTCGATCGACTACGGCGTCATGGAGCCCGTCTCGCACGGCGCCGGCGATGCGCACGTGCGGGCCGTCGGGCTGCCGATCCGGTGGGAGGACGTCGGCAGCTACGCGACGCTGGCCGCGGCGCTGCCGAAGGACGCCGCCGGCAACGCCGTCCAGGGCGACGTGCTGCTGGCCGACGCGTCCGGCAACGCGGTGCTGAACGCGCAGGACGGCACCGTCGTGGCCGTGCTGGGCGTACACGGCCTGGCCGTCGTGCGCACGCCGACCGCCACGCTCGTCCTGCCTCTGGAGCGCTCGCAGGAGGTCAAGGACCTCGCCAACCGGGCCGCGGCGACGTTCGGCGCCGAGCTCGGCTAGCAGCGAATTCACAGGATTTGTCCCACCTGGTGAGACATCATCCGGCGCGTCTGCGGCGGTTTTCGGCGTGCGAGGCGCACAATGGCACATCCTCTGACCGCCCCCACTTGACATGGACCGAATGACAGATGTGTAATTTCACAAATGGAGTCCGCCCCGGACGTCCGTGGCCACGACTCACAGCGTGGCGCACGCGTCGCTGCTGTGCGTCATAGCTCGGGCCGACCATGTTGCGCGGCGCACCCCCCAATCGCGAGAGCTTCATGGAACTGTGAGGAGCACCAGATGAACCCACTGCTGGCGTTGGTCGAAGAGATCGACCAAGGCGTGCTGGGCTGGCAGGATCGTGCGCTGTGCGCACAGACTGACCCGGAGGCCTTCTTCCCCGACAAGGGCGGCTCGACCCGCGAGGCCAAGGGCGTCTGCGCCCACTGCGAGGTCCGCGAACCCTGCCTGGAATATGCAATCACGCACGACGAGCGCTTCGGCATCTGGGGCGGCACGTCCGAGCGCGAGCGCCGCAAGCTGCGCCGCCGGGCCAGCTGAGCCGGGGGACGGACGATGTCCGGGAACCGGGACCGCCACGGCCGCGGCGTGCGCGGCCCGCTGTCGACGGTCAACCCGCTGACGCGGCAGGCCGCGCCCGTGCCCGACCAACCCAGCCCTGAGGAGCTGTTTCAGCAGTGCGTGCAGGACTCGATCGAGCACATCGGCCGCACGTGCCCCGAGGCGCTGCTGGGCGTCGACATCGGCATCGAGACCGTGCCGAGCCGCGCGGCCATGTGGCAGGAGTTCGTCTCGCACGATGCCGTCCCGCTGGCCGCCGCCATCGATAAGGACGCCGATCACCCGGCCCGCATCGCCCTGTTCCGCCGCCCCATCGAACGCCGCGCCATCGACCGCGTGGAACTGGCCATGCTCGTGCACCGCACGCTGGTCGAACAGCTGTCCATGCTGACCAACCGCAGCATCCGCGACATCGACCCGGAGCTGGACGAAGACTGGTGACCGGCGGGTCTGCCGCGCCACCTGCTAACTCGCCCGCGCGGCGTCCATCAGCACGCGCAGATGCCCCCGCCGGGCCAACTCGACGACCGTGTCGGGGTCGGGCTCGGACTCGAAAACCTCGCTCACGCGCAGCGGCTGCTCACCGCGCAGGCCGATCATGCGGATCTCGTCCGCCAGCTGATCGAGACTCATGCGCCGGGGCGTGGCGCCGGGCTCCACGGCCACCAGGCGCGTCACCGACCAGCCGTGCGGCGCGGTGAAACGCGCGGCATGCTCCAGGCACAACTCGGGCACGCCGGGGTCGCGCTGCTGTTTCAGCGGCCCGACCTGCACACTCGCGCTGCTGTAGTCAAACACCAGTCCGGCCACGGCCATCCGTGTGCACCCCGACCGCTGACACGTCCTCGACTCCACCACGCTGTTCAGGCTAGCGTGTGGATCGGCGCTGTCTGGGGCGGCGCGCCACGCCACCTGCCCAGACGTCAAGCTAGGCTTGAGGTGTGACCCAACCTCGCCTGATCGCGTTCGACCTCGACGACACGCTGGCCGCGTCCAAATCGTCCATCAGCCCCGCCATGGCCCAGGCGCTGGCCCGGCTGTTGGCCGTGCGCCCGGTGTGCATCATCTCCGGCGGTGCCCCGCCGCAGTTCCGCGACCAGGTGCTGAGCAAGCTGCCCGACGGCATCGACCTGGCCAACCTGCACCTGATGCCCACCTGCGGCACGCAGTACCTGCGCCACGACGGCACCCAGTGGCGCGAGATCTACGCGCACGCGCTGGACGCCGCGCTCAAGGCCCGCGTGATCGCCTCGCTGGAGGCGCACGCCCGCGCGCTCGGCCTGTGGGAGCCGGACGGCCGCGTCCGCGGGGAACGCATCGAAGACCGCGGCTCGCAGATCACGTTCTCGGCGCTGGGCCAGCAGGCGCTTCCGGACGACAAGCGCGCCTGGGACCCGACCGGCGTCAAGCGGCTCACGCTGCGCGCGGCCGTGGCCGCCGATGTGCCCGAGCTGTCGGTGCGCGCGGGCGGATCCACCTCGCTCGACATCACCGAAATGGGCGTCGACAAGGCCTTCGGCCTGCAGCGCCTCTCGGAGTTCACCGAGATTCCGCTGGAGGACATGCTGTTCCTCGGCGACCGGCTCGACGAGGGCGGCAACGACTACCCGGTGGTGCTGCTGGGCGTCCCCGTGCTCGCCGTCACGGGCCCGGACGACACGCTGGCCCAGATCGACGCGCTCGTCGCGCGCCTGACGAACAAGGAGGACGCATGAGCCATCTCGACGCCATGCCGCAGGGCCTGCTGGACATCCTGGTGTGCCCGGCCTGCCACGGCACGCTCGCGATCGACTACGACGCCGGCCAGCTGGTCTGCACGACCGGCTCGTGCGGGCTCGCCTACACCGTCACCGGCGGCGTACCCGTGATGCTGGTGGACGAAGCCCGCAAGCCGGAACGCCCCTAGCATGCGCGCGCCGGAGTTCGACGATGCGCGGCTGGACGACGCCGCATCGCTGATCCGCGCCGACGCCGGGCTGCGCGAGCTCGCGGCCGCCGGCGCCCGCATCCGCATTGAGGCCGGCTCCGGCCTGCCCACGCCCGCCTGGCCCGCCCCGCGCGGTGTCGTCGTGGCC
>WRGV01000079.1 GCA_009787035.1 Propionibacteriaceae bacterium
TCGACCAGCGTGGCCGGTTCTCGGTTCCGGCCAATCGCGAGGCGCGCTGGCTGATCGGGGCTGCCCCCGATCCGCATCCCACGCGCCGGCGCCGGGCCAACGAACCGGACGACGAGCCGACGCTCGACTTCCAGGACGATTCGGTGCCCAGCCGGGGACGTCCGGCCGATCCGATCGATATCGCGCTGGATGCCGCGCAGCTGCCGATGGGTAGCGCCTACGACCTGGGGCAGGACGCCCTGTCCGAGCCGCCCGATTTCTCCCCCGCCCGGTTGGCCGAGGTGGACGGCGTATACGACATCGTTCCCACGCCCGGATCGGACATGGACGTGCTGTTCGACATGCTGGCCGATCTGGACGAGGACTCGGTCAACCTCTACGAGGACATCACCGGCCGCATCGCACCGGCCGCGCATGCCCCGGTGCCGGCCAAGCCGGCGGCCAAGCCCGCCACGAGCCCCAAAGCCAAGACGTCGCGCACGAAGGCGGCGGAGCCGGTGACGCCGAAGCCGCAACCCGCCGCGCGAACCTCCCGCACCCGCACGCCGTCCGTCCCGTCGAAGCCGGATGTGCCGGCAGAGCCCCTGGTCGAAACCACGCTGGTTGAGCAGGCGGTCGTCGAGGACGTGGTCATTCAGCAGCCGGACGCGCAGGCTCCGGTTGTCGATCAGGCCGCGGCCCCCAAGGCGCGCAAGTCGCGTAAGCGCGCCGTCGTCCCGAGCGCCTGGGACGATATCCTTTTCGGCACCCGCAAGAACGACTGACACCCCTGGGTGAATAGGTGATGCAGGTTCATTCCTGACAAGGCGGGACGATCCGCCCCACAGTGGTGGAACATACGCAAGGGTCGGACCGACGCGGTCAGGGACGAACCTACTCGAACGGCAGGGGGCTGGGGCTCAGGGTGGCGCCCGACACGCCCTTGGGCTGGTGAGCCCGGTGGTGGATGCGGCACAGCACCTCGTAGTGCACCTGATGGTGGCCCATATCGGTCTGCGTGCCCGTGTCGCCGACGACGACCTGGTCGCCCTCGGTCACCATGACGCCGTCGATCACGCGGGCGTTGTGCGTGCCGGGCCGTCCGCACCAGCACAGGGGACGAACCGGCATCGACTCGACCCGGTCGGCCAGCTCGACCAGCCGCTTGGAGCCGGGGAACATCTGCGTCCGGAAGTCGCACATGATGCCAAAGCAGAAGACGTCCAGACCGGCGCGGTCGACGAGCAGCGCGAGCTGGTCCACCTGCTCGGGCGTGTAGAACTGGGCTTCGTCGCACACCAGGTAGTCGATGCGCAGGCCAGATTGCAGCTGGTCCATCACGTAGTCCCAGAACGAGAAGTCCTCCTCGACCTCGATGGCCGGGCGGGCCAGCCCGATGCGCGAGGTGATATGGGCGTGGCCGCTGCGGTCCTGGCTGGTGAACAGCCGGCCCGAACGGTCGTGCGCCGACTGCGTGTGATCCATCTGCAGCGCCATCGTCGACTTGCCCGAGTCCATGGGGCCGCCGAAGAACACCAGCTCCCCCGGCCTGGCCTGCTCATCTGGCATCTGTTCACTCCTGTCCCGGAAAAACCAGCAGCGGCACCACCATTTCGGCGTGTGTCATCCCTGCGTGCATGCCCACCAGCTTGGCCTCGTCGGGCAGCTGGTGGCTCAACAGCGCCCAGTCGCCCTGGGCCACGGCGAGCACGTCGCCGATGCGCGCCCGCATGGCCGGTGCCACCTCGCCGAACCAGCCGTCTGCGATGGCCTGTTCGCCGAGAAAGACCTTAGCGCGCTCCCCCAGCTGCTGCGCCCATGTCTGCGCGACCTGGTGGGGTCGGTCGGTGTACACGTGCCGGAACCTGCCCTCCCCGGCCACCAGCTCGACGTCGCGCATCAGGCGGGGCTCGTCCTCGCACCACAGCCGATGCTGCGTGGGCACGTCCACCATGCCGTGGTCGCCGGTGACCACCAGCGTGACCTCCGGATCGAGCCGGGTGCGCAGGCCGTGGATCAGGCCGTCGACGAACCGCAGCGTGTCGCGCCAGCGCTGGCTGGCCACGCCCGCCCGGTGCCCGGCGCGGTCGAGCCCTCGTTCGTAGGCGTAGACGAGGCTGGACGATCCTGCCCGAGCGGCCTGGGCGACCTGGGCGATGCGCAGGCTGGCATCCGTCTCGTCCTCCACCGGGATGTAGCGTGCACCGCGCAGCATCGCGGTGGTCAGCTGGGTGCCCATCAGCTCGGCCGGCCCGACCGTGCAGACCGACACCCCGAGCGCCGTCAGGCGCTGCCACCAGGGTGGGATGGCCTGGAATCCGGCCGCGTCCCGCGGCCCGCCGTGCCAGCTGAGCGGGGCGATGACCCGCCGTGGTGCCCAGCGGAACGTGTAGCCCACGATGCCGTGTCGTCCGGGCGCGACGCCGGTGGCCAACGTCGTCAGCGAGGTCGCGGTGGTGGACGGCACGCCCGCCACCAGCTGGGGCGAGCGGTCGAGGGCGGCCGCCAGGTGCGGGGCCACGTCCGCGTGCGCGGCGAGCAGATCGGCGCCCAGCCCGTCCACCAGGCACAGGACGTAGCGGTGGGTGTCGGGCAAGCCGAGCACGTCCGCGGCATCCGCGTCGTCCGCACCGAGGTGGGACGCGATCGCGGGGAGCACCTCACCCAGGGTGGCGCGGCCGTAGGAGGGCACGACGATCTGGTCGCCAGTCATCGCACTGGTTTCGCCCTGGGACACCCGGCCATCATCTCACGGCAGCATCCCCGGCGCCGAGCCGTCGGGCGCGCGTGGCCCGGCGCGGCACTCGCACCGGTTGCCACCTGCCTGGCACAATTGCGACAGCACAGGGGCCGCCCCCGCGGACGGCCAGAAGGAGACCACACCCGCAATGGCAGCTGACGCCGCGCCCCAGGACGAGTCCGAACGCATCACGGACATCGACATCTCCTCCGAGATGGATGCCAGCTACCTGGAGTACGCGTACTCGGTGATCTATGCCCGCGCGCTGCCCGACGCCCGCGACGGCCTCAAGCCCGTGCAGCGGCGCATCCTGTACTCGATGTACGACGACGGACTGCGCCCCGACAAGCCGTTCGTCAAGTGCGCCCGCGTGGTCGGCACGGTCATGGGCCGGCTGCACCCGCACGGCGACTCGGCGATCTACGACGCGATGGTGCGCATGGGCCAGGCGTGGGCGATGCGGCTGCCCCTGGTCGAGGGACACGGCAACTTCGGATCGCTGGACGCCGGCCCGGCGGCGATGCGATACACCGAATGCCGGATGGCTCCGCCTGCGCTGGCGATGACCGCGGGCCTGGACGAGGACACGGTCGACTTCCGGCCCAACTACGACGGCCAGGAATCCGAACCGTCCGTGCTGCCCTGCGCGTTCCCGAACCTGCTGGTCAACGGCGCCACCGGCATCGCGGTCGGCATGGCGACCAACATGGCCCCGCACAACCTGGTCGAGGTCGTCTCGGCGCTGCGATNNCTGCTGACCGAGCCGGAGGCGANCCTGGACGACATCATGCGCTTCGTCCCCGGCCCCGACTTCGCCAGCGGTGGGAAGATCGTCGGTCTGTCCGGCGTGCGCGAGGCGTACGAGACCGGACGCGGCACGTTCCGCGTGCGCGCCACGGCCCGCATCGAGCAGGTCACGCCGCGCCGTCGCGGCATCGTGGTCACCGAGCTGCCCCCGATGGTCGGCCCGGAGCGGATCATCGAGCAGATCAAGGCGCTCGTCCAGGCCAAGAAGCTGTCCGGCATCGCCGACGTCAAGGACCTCACCGACCTCGACCGCGGCCTGCATCTGGTCATTGAGGTCAAGAACGGCATCAATCCCGACGCGCTGCTGGAGCAGCTCTACAAGCTGACCAAGCTGGAGGACACGTTCGCGATCAACAACGTGGCGCTCGTCGACGGCCAGCCGCGCACGCTCGGACTGATCGACCTGATGCAGGTCTACCTCGACCACCGCACCGAGGTGACGCTGCGGCGCACCCGCTACCAGCGTGACAAGGCCCTGGACCGGTTGCACCTGGTCGAAGGCCTGTTGATCGCCATCGTCGACATCGACGACGTGATCGCGATCGTGCGGTCTTCGGACGAGGTCGCCCAGGCCCGCACGCGCCTGATGGAGGCGTTCGACCTCTCCGAGGCGCAGGCCAACTACATCCTGGACATGCAGCTGCGCCAGCTGACGCGGCTGTCCGCCATCAAGCTGGAGGCCGAGCGCGACGAGTTGTCCGCGCGCATCGCGGGCCTGGAGCGCATCCTGGGCGATCGCGACGTTCTCAAGCAGACGGTGTCGGACGAGCTCGGCGAGGTGGCGGCCCGGTTCGGCGACGCCCGCCGGACGGTGCTGCTGGAGTCGTCGGGTGCGGCCGCCGTGTTCGCCAAGGCCGCGCCGCTGGAGATCCCCGACGGCCCGTGCCTGGTGATGCTGTCGGCCACGGGCCTGCTGGCCCGCATCGACCAGCCCGACCCCGAGGTCCCACTGCCGACCACCGGCCCGCGGGTCAACCACGATGTCATCGCGTCGATGATCGCCGCCACGTCGCACGCCGAGGTGGGTCTGGTGACCAGCCACGGCCGGCTGATCAAGCTGCGCGCGATCGACCTGCCGACGGTGCCGCTGACGGCCAATGCGCCGCACGCGCAGGGCGGCTCGCCGGTCGCCGAGCTGGTGGCGCTGGACGCCGGTGAGCAGCCGCTGGCGTTGACGACGCTGCGCACCGATTCCGTCGGCCTGGCGCTGGGCACGCGGGGCGGAGTCGTCAAGCGCGTCGTTCCCGAGGTGCTGGGCAAGGATTCCTGGGACGTCATCCGGCTGGACGACGGCGATGTGCTCGTCGGCGCCGTCGAGCTGACGACCACAGACGTCGAGTTGGTCTTCGTGACCGACGACGCGCAACTGCTGCACTTCCCCGCCGCATCGGTGCGCCCGCAGGGGCGCGGTGGCGGCGGCATGGCCGGTATCAAGCTGGCTGCGCGACACGCGGTCGTCTGGTTCGGCGCCTGCCCGAGCGCGGACGCCGTCGTGGTCACCATTTCGGGACGTGCGGACGCGCTGCCCGGCATCCAGGCCGGCAACGTCAAGGTGACCCCGTTCGCGGACTATCCCGGCAAGGGCCGCGCAACCGGCGGCGTCCGCTGCCACCGGTTCCTGGTGGGCGAGGATACGCTGCTGCGTGCCTGGGCCGGGCCGGAGCCTGCGATCGCCGGTGCGTCCTCCGGCGCACCGATCACGCTGCCGCCCGCGACGGGCAAGCGCGACGGATCGGGCACGCCTGCCCTGCAGCCGATCGCCGCAATTGGCACGCGAACGTTCGGCTGAGGCGCTCAGCCGAAGACCGATTCGTCCTCGGGCTGGCTCACATCGACGGTGGCCCGGTGGATGTGGTGGCGCGAACTCATCAGCAGCGCACCGCCGATGGCGAACAGGATCACCAGGCTCAAGATGCCGTCGGAGGAGCGTCCGGTGATCGTCGTGACCAGCGCCATGAGCAGCGGGCCGAGGATCGATGCGAACCGGTTGAAGATGTTGAAGAACCCGAAGTACTCGTTGCTGCGCTGGCCGCGGACCATCTGGCCGAACTGCGAGCGCGACAGCGCCTGAATGCCGCCCTGCACGGCACCGACCATGCCGGCCATCACCCAGAACAGGATCTGGCCGCGGCTGATCGCCGCATGGTAGGCGGCGCTGCCCGGCATCGCGTTCTCGATGCTGTGCCCCATGTAGTAGCCCAGGATGCAGATCACGACATAGACCACGATGGCGATGCTGATCATGCGGATCGCGGTGAACCGGTCGGCCAGGTGCCCGAACAGGATGGAGAACGGGATGGCGACGATCTGCGTCGTGAGGATCGCGACGATCATCAGCGTCGAATTCAAGCCGAGGGTCGACCCGTACGAGGTGGCCATGGTGATGACCGTGCCGACGCCGTCGATGTAGAAGAAGTACGCCAGCATGAACCGCAGCATGCCCTTGTTGGCCGCGATGGACCGGATCGTCACGCGCAGCTCGGTGAACAGCGTGCGCGTGACCTCGCGCAGCGGCGCGGTGTTGTAGTGCGTCTGGTGCACGCGGAACAGCATCGGCAGGCTGAAAACGAACCACCACAGGGCGGTGATGGCGAACGAGATCTGCACGGCGTGGACGGCGTTCTTCATCGTGAACATGAGCACCGCGGTGATGACCAGGGTTATCGTGCCACCGCCGAAATACCCGATCGCGAAGGCCGTGGTCGACACCTTGTTCATGCGGTCTTGCGTGGTGACATCGGTGATGAACGAGTCGTAGAACAACGAGGCGCAGTTGAACGCGATGTTCGACAGGATGTACCCGGCCAGCAGCAGGGCCCAGCTGGAGTTGCCGATAACGGCCAGCCAGGCCGTCAGCAGCGCGCCGCCGAAGGCGAATCCCGCCCACAGGCGCTTCTTGACGCCCTTGGTGTCGCCCAACCGGCCGAGGATCGGGCTGGACAGCGCCGCCACGATCATGATGAAGCTTTGTGCGTACCCCTTCAGCTCCAGCCCGAGAACGTCCTTTCCCAGCACGGAATTGAAGAAGATCGGGAAGATGGCCGTCAAGATGATGGTCGAATAGGCGTTTGTCGTGAAGTCATACAACATCCACGCCCACTCAGGCTTGGTGAACCGCTTCATGCTCGTATCGTGCCTTATCTGGGCTGGCGCCCGATCGGGGCGCGGCGCCGAGCCACGCGCTCGGTCCTGTTCCGCATGCTACTCCCCCACGGATGCGCCCGCACGTACCGTCTGGTCATCCCGCGTGGCTGATGCGGCCTCGCACAGCGCCTGCCACGGAGTCGCGACCCAGTCGGGGCGGTTTCGTGTCTCGTACCGCAGCTCGTAAACGGCCTTGTCGATTTCGTAGGCCGGCAGCAGGGGCGCCACCGTGGCATCGTGGCCCAGATATCCGGTCAGGAATCCGGTGCGGGCGTCGTGCAGCCAGGCTCGGGCCGGCGCTCCGTCCGGATCCGGATGCGTGTGCCGGGCGTAGTCGAGCGAGCGAAGCAGCCCGGCCACGTCGCGCCACGCCGAATCGGGCTCGCGGCGTTCCCGCGGGGTCTTGAGCGGCTCGCCTTCGAAGTCGATGATGACCCAGCCGTGCGGCCCCAGCAGCACCTGGCCGAGGTGGAAGTCGCCGTGGATGCGCTGGAGGACGACGTCGGTGTCCGGGACGCGCAGCTGCGCCTCCAGCCCGGGACGCAGCGCGTCCAGTTGCGCAAGCTCGGCGCACGCCTGGTCCAGCCGGTGTGCCATGGCTCCGGTGATCCGGGACGCACGCGTCGTCCCGGTGCCGTAGGCGTCGCGCAGCCGGGCATGCAGGTCGGCCAGCGT
>WRGV01000080.1 GCA_009787035.1 Propionibacteriaceae bacterium
GGGACGCAGGTGCGGCAGCCACTGCAGCCACGCCCAGTCCGGGTCGAGCTCGGCGGTCAGGAACGAGCAGGACAGGTCGCGGGTCGCGTGGTAGGCGCACAGCTGCGTGACGATCCAGCGCAGCACCCCGGCGGTCTGGGCGTCCGGCCCGGCCACGCCCAGCACGGGATGCTCCCACAGCCGCACGCCCACCGGAATGTCCGGCAGCAGCTGTTCGTCCTCGCTTGTCAGGCCCGTGATCTTGATGGTGGACGGCACAGCGGTCGTGCCCAGGCGCAGCGCCAGAGAGTCGTCGTCCTGGCGGCGCCGTTCCCACAGCCTGTGGTCGGGCAGCAGGCAGGTCAGATAGGTGGCGGCCGCGTCCGGAAGCTCGTCGCGCAGCCGCTGCGTCTCGGCCCGCACGCCCGCCGCCAGCTGGTCCTGCGCCGCCGCGAGCCTCGTCTCGTACTCGCGCACGGCCGCCTTGTAGTCGAGCACGCCCGAGCGCCGGTCGGAGATGACGTTGAACAGCATCATCAGCGGGCTCAGCAGCACCATGAGCAGGTACATCGCCGAGTGCATCGTGGCGAACATGATGCCGCCGAGCGCCAGCGGCGCGAGCATCGTGGGCCAGGGGATGTGCCGCGCGGGCGGCTCGGTGGGCGCCACGGGCACGACGACCTCGGGCACGTCATGCCACGTGTCGATGCGCGGCGGCCGGATGAAGTTCAGCCAGCCGGGGTCGCCGGGCTCGATATGCGCGTCGGGCTCGCGGGCCTCGCGCAGCATGAGCAGGGACGATCCGATGCGCAGCGTCATGCCGTGCTCGAACGGCACCGGATGCTCGCCGATCTGCACATCGTCCACGAACGTGCCGTTGCTCGATCCCAGATCGGTGACCGTGACGCCGTCCTTGGTCACCGTGAGCAGCGCATGCCAGCGCGAGAGCAGCGGGTCGGACCACGAGATGCCCGTCCCGCGTCCGAGCTCGTGCTCGCCGAACGGCAGGGCGAACACCCCACCCGCGGCCGGTCCGGCGACGATGTGCAGCTGCAGGCCGGACGTCGTCAGCTCCGGCACCTCCGGTTGCGCGCCGTTCACGCCGACCCGCTGCCCGAAGCGCAGCCCGGAACCGGACAGCGTGTTGGCGGTGTGGGGTTCCAGCTGCAGGCCGGCGCGCTGCGGGATGTCCAGCGCCGCGTTGCGCAGGCCGAACACGGCGCCCACCGCGTCTCCCACGGCGGTGACCGACGCGGTGTCCTCGCAGCGGATCAGGACGTCCTGCGTGGACGTCGGCGTCTCTACGGTCACGGCGATGCGCATGGGAAGTTCGTCCTAGCTCGGCTGCATGGTGATGGGGAAGGTGGTCTGCCCGGAGTCAAGCTCGCCGATGGTGACCTGCAGGAAGCATGTCGGCGTCGGCTGCTGGGCGACCGTGTGGTTGCCGGTGACCAGCACCTGCGGGCATGCGCGCACGGTCACGTCCGACAGCCCGGCGCCGTCGGTCAGCGAGAGCAGCAGGTCGGTGGCCTGGTAGTCGAGCGTGTCGTTGCGCAGCAGGATGTCGGACGACCCGGCGGTTCCGCTGTCCGCGGAGGGGCTGGGGGACGATCCGGCCGCGCCCGGCCAGGTGGGCACGACCGAGTACAGCACGGGCGTGGTCGCACCGGTCAGCTGCACGGCCCCGACCTGCACCTGGATGCCCTGGATGCGCTGCAGCGCGAACGCGTCGCCGGTGATCTGCCCCAGCGCGGTCGCGGTGGTGCTTTGCAGGTCGGACAGCCAGGTGTCCAGGCTGGACGGGTTGGCCCCGGTGATCTGCAGCTGCACGGCCTGGGACTGTCCCGCCGTCAGCGTCACCGGCAGCCCGTAGCTGCACGGCGTGGTGACGCCGTCGTGCGACGCGGTCAGGCCGGTCAGCGTCACGCCCGTCGCGGTGACTCCGGGGCAGGTCGCTCCGGTGCTCGGGAAGGCGATCAGCACGTCGCCGGACAGCCCGGTCGAGCGGGGCGCGCGCAGCGTCACGGTGAGTCCGATGCCGCCGTTCGCCCCGGTGGCATCGAACGATTCGTCCAGACCAGTGGGGTAGTCGGGGGCCTCGGCGTGCGCGGGCGTCCAGGCCGGATGCGCCGGGGCCGCGGCGCGCGACCCGAATCCGGGATGCACCATCGTCACCAGCAGCACGACGGCCACGACGACCACGACCACTGCGGCGCTCACGACGGGCAGCAGCCAGCGCGGCCGCTGAGCCGGGACGGGGGCGGCCACCTGCGAGGCCAGCTGGGGGCGAGCCGGCCGGGCGACCGGGGTCGCCAGCATCGTCTGCTGGTCGTCGACTGCGGCGTCCAGCGCCGCCAGCGCCCGGGCCGTGCCGGGCTGGGCGGCCGGGACGGGCGTGTGCGTGGCCGGCGGTGGGGTCGCCAGCATGGTTGCGCCGATGTCCCCGGAAGCGACCTGCACGTGGATGGCCTGCCCGAAGATGTCCTGTTCGGCGGTGGGCAGCGTCTGCCAGGACAACGGTTGTGGCTGCATCGGCAGCGCCGGGCCGGCCAGCGCGTCGTCCGGAAGCCCGCGCAGCGCCTGCGCCACGCGGTCGGCCGGCAGGCGGTCGTGGGGATCCTTGGCCAGCATGTCCGCGATGATCTGCCACAGCCGCGGGTCGAGGCCCTCGGGCCGCGGGGCGATCATCGTCACGTGCCGCAGCCCCACGGTCAGCGCCGTGCCGTCCCCGGCGAACGGGGTGCGCCCGGCGAGCAGCTCGTAGAGCAGCACGCCGCACGCGTACACGTCCGAGGCCGCGCTGAACGATCCGGCCGAGAACAGCTCGGGCGGCATGTAGGCGGGCGTGCCGAGCAGGCCGGTGACCTGCACTGTCGCGTCGTCCGACAGCCGGGCGATGCCGAAGTCGCCGAGGCGGACGTCCGCACTTCCCGGATTGTCTGAGCTTGTCAAGAGCACATTGTCGGGCTTGACGTCGCGGTGGAGGACGCCGTGGGCGTGCGCGTAAGCCAGGCCGTCGAGCACGGCGCAGGCCAACGGGACGGCCACCGAGGGCGTCAGTGTGCCCCACCGGTGCAGGAACTCGGCCAGCGTGCCCCCGGGGACGTACTCCATCACGATGGCGAGCACCGAGCCTTCGGCCACCAGGTCGACGACGCGCACGATGGCCGGGTGGCGCAGCGCCAGCAGCACGCTGCGCTCCTGGACGAAGCGGGCGACGATCTCGGGGTTCTGCGCCCACTGCGGGTGCAGCAGCTTTGCGGCGAGCAGCGTGCCCGTCTCCAGGTCGCGGGCCGCCCACACCTCGCCCATGACGCCCGAGCCCAAGGGCTTGATCAGCTCATAACGGCTGCCCAGATGGCGAGTTTCAGCGGGCATGGCACACCTCCGGGGTTGCAGGACGGCGATCGGGACACAGAAAGCTTCCCCCTCACGTGAGCAAGGGGGAAGCTTGTGGGAGTTGGGTTCAGATCTGGTCGGGTGCGCCCGTGGCTGCGGCCAGGGCGTTGTGCTGGGACTTGACGCTGTTCGAGGCCTCGGCCAGCGCATTCTGCAGGTTGGTGAAAGTGGGGCTGAACTGCTGCCAGGCCGAGCGGAACTTGTCTGCGTTGACGCCCGTCCACACGGTGTTGCCGAGCGCGGTGTCCAGCGTGCTCTTCAGATCGGCCGCCTCGTTGGACGCCTTGTCCAGGCTGGTCTTCAGTGTCTTCAGTGTTGCGAGCTCGCCACCGACAACTGCCATGGTGATCGCTCCTTTCACATTCCTCTGTTCAGCGAATGCGGCGGCACGCATGGTGTCGTTGCAAGCTCATATTCTGCCACTATTTCGCGCGTGCGTGCGCCCCATCCGGCGCCGTGGCGGGCAGTCCGAGCTGGACGGTGTGGCGGGGCAAGCACGTTGACGTCGAGTGCGTCGGCCAGCTCCTGGGCGAACGGTCCGGATCCTGTGGCCCGACACGAGCCGGGCAAGGTGCTGTTGGATGTCGCGCTGGCGGTCGCCGCGGGCGGGGACTGCCTGGCCGACGCTGGACTGCTGCGCGACGAGCCGGGCGTGTACGGCAAGGTCGCCTCTGACCCGACGGTTTCGCGGCTGTTCGCGCTGCTGGGGAAAGATCCCGGCAAGGCGGAACGACTGGTGGACAAGGCCCGCGCGACGGCCCGGGCCCGCGTGTGGTCCCTTGCCGGCCAGCACGCCGCCATGAGCATCACGGATCCGCTGGTCATCGACGTGGACGCCACGCTGGTGACGGTCCACGCGGACAAACAGGGAGCACGGCCGACGTTCAAGAAGGGCTACGGGCACCATCCGTTGTGCGCGTTCGCCGACCACGGGCAGCCCGGCACGGGCGAGCCGCTGGAGATGCTGCTGCGGGCGGGCAACGCCGGATCGAACACCGCCGCCGACCATATCAGTGTCACGCGTGCGGCGCTGGCGCAGCTGCCCGTGGCGGCCAGCAAGAAGATCCTGGTCCGTGCCGACGGGGCGGGCGGCACCCAGGAATATGTCGCATGGCTGGCCGGCAAGGGCGTGCAGTACTGCGTCGGGTTCAAACTGCCAGACGACACCGCCAGCATCTACCACCAGATCCCCGGATCCGCGTGGGAACCCGCACTCGACGCCGGCGACGAGCCCCGCGACGGCGCGTGGGTGTCCGAATGGACCGGGATGCTCGACCTTGCCGGATGGGCAGACGGGATGCGGGTCATCGTGCGGCGGGAACGGCCCCACCCCGGCGCGCAGCTGAGGTTCGACGACGTCGACGGCTACCGGCTGACCGCGTTCGCCACCAACACCCGCCAAGGGCAACTGCAAACCCTGGAACTGGCCCGCCGCCGCCGTGCCCGCTGCGAGGACCGCATCCGGGTTGGCAAACACGCCGGCCTGAACGAGTTCCCGCTGCAAGGCTTCGACCAGAACAGGATCTGGTGCCTGATCATCCAACTCGCCGGCGAACTGCTCGCCTGGGCCCAGATGCTCGCCCTGGCCGGGCATGAGGCCCGCCGCCGGGAACCGAAACGCTTACGGCTGCGTCTCCTGAACTGTCCCGCCGAGATCATCCGCTCCGACCGCCGCCGCGTCCTGCGGTTCAAGCAAACCCACCCCTGGGCCTGGCTGCTCGCCGAAGCGCTCGCCCGGCGCCACAAGATGCCCACCCCTCGCTGACCAGCGCCACTCGCGAGCCACCACGACCAAGACGGCACTCGCCGCCCCCAACCACCAACACCAGAAAGGAGCACCAACCAGACACCAGGCCCCACGGCCACCAACACCATGCACCCGTATCAAACCCGGGCATTCACCGACCCCAACAAGCCAACACAACCAACCCATGAAAGATCGAGGCCAGATCGCCCGTTCACTGCTGAAGACCGGTGGCTTCCGCCCGAAACTACGCTGGGGGGCATCTCAATGGAGCCCAACGCTCTCCAGGACGACTTCCGCTTTGGCCACGCGTTGGGATGCCTCCGCGCGAAGTGCGGTCAGCTCGGCTTGATGCTGGTTTATCAGTGCCTGCTCGTATCCCGCTTGCAGATTCGCATACTGCTGGGTGACGCCCAACTGGTCGTTGCAGGTAGCTGAAGCCAACACGGCTTTGAGAATTTGTTCTTGCGGCCAGGTTTGGTCGAGTTTGGCTTTGATGCCTGGATACTCCTCTCTTGGATTGGTGTCAAGTACATAGCCCGCGTTCTTCAGGCAGAGTTCCATCTGGCTGCTGAGGGTTGAATAGACCGGGCTGTTGGTGACGCGGTCGTTGGCGTCAGTGCGGTATCGGAAAGCATTGGCAGCGGCGGTATCGCCGTTCATGGACAGGTCAACGGCAAGCGGCGTCAGCGTATTAACGGCCGGATCGTCTTGGCATGCGGCCATCTTGTCATCGCTGGCGTGCATCGTGGTGCCAAGTTCCATGCCGATCTTGCTGCGCGGATACCAGCCGTTCTGCGCGATGTATGCAGCGTTCCACCAGCCTCCGATCCAGTTTGGTTCGTCGATGCCGAAGTCAGTCTGCAGCATCCCGGCCGCGTTCTGTATCTCCTGCGGTGAGACTTGCTGCCCGCCTGCAAGACAGCGCGCAAAAGCGATATCGCGTGCCCCCATGACGATCGAGATCTCGCGGGAGGTCATCCCAAACTGATCGAGTGGCAACTCAATCGTCGCCTTGGTGTAGTCCAGCGTAGCCTGCGCCGGTACGGGACTAAGCGGCGTCTGTGTGGGGTCAGTCGGCTGCCCGCATCCACACAGTGTGACACTGATCAGACAGATGCCCACAAGACTGCAAATACGGATTCTGCCCGGGTGGGCAGTTGCTCTCCCGGGGCGTAGCAGAACTGGCAATTGCACCGTCAGCACCACCAGAAGCTGTTGGTCTTGTCGTTGAAGCCGGATGTCTTGAGATCGGGCACGTTGCCGGTGTAGTTCTTGCACGGTGCGCCGAGACCGTCGTTGTCGCAGAGTTGGATGGATTTGCCGGGTGCTCCCCGCAGTGAAGAGACTTCGTTGCTGTCCCACCAGCCAGTGTCCTTCCAGCCGCATTGCCCCGAACTGTCTTCGAAGTGTCCACCGGAATTGTCCATGGACCAACCGCCGTAATTGGCGTCCTCGAAAACCACGATGGGCTTCTGGACTTCGATTGCGCTTGCGGGTGAGGGGCCCGCGACAGCAGCAAGCCCGATTGCGGTGACAATCGTTCCAAGTGCTGCGATGATCTTCTTGTTCAGGTTCTTCTCCCGTCGGTAGGAGGTGTTCCTGGGGTGCTTCGCTCAGGACTGCCCAGTTTCGGCACGTGGGGTCTCGACGTTGAGGCGGGAAGGTCGGTCAGCTTCTCTCGGAGCTGCCCCAAGTTGCTGTGATGCCAGGTTGGCACGTTCCTGGCGCATTGTCAAGGTGCTCGACACAACGGGCAGTGATGAGCGGCTGGATTGTTTCTTATGCAACAATGTAAAACGAATGACAGTGAGAAGAGTGGTTCCATTGCCGCGTTGTTCGCATACGTGTCGGCATGTCTCCTCTATATGCTCGGTTCAGAATATGTGTGCTCCTGTCGGGCCAGTTCGTCGGAAGTCAGCCGGTGTTCGGCCCCGGATTGTCGTTGTGGATCTTGCGGCTCGCAACCAGCGACACTTGGTCTGCGTCATGCGGATCGGATGGTCGTCCGGTGCGTCCTCACGCTTCGTGCAGCGCCTCGCGGATGGCGGCCTCGGCCTGGTCGGGCGTCAGGCCGAGCTGCCGGGCGATCAGCGCGACGCGCTGGGCGGCCTGGGCAAGGTCGTCCGGACGGACGGCGCGGGCGTGCTGGGCGACGGGCGTGACGACGGTGCCGGCGCGTCCGGACGAGGCGACCAGGCCGTCGCGCGCCAGCCGTTC
>WRGV01000081.1 GCA_009787035.1 Propionibacteriaceae bacterium
GATCCTGCGCAGCGCCCTCATCTCCCTGCTCTACAACGTCCAATTCCACGCCCACGCAACCGAAGTCGTCGTCCACACCGATTGCCAAAACGGACGCTGGGAAGTCTCCGTCTGCGACGACGGCACCGGCTTCGACCCACAAAACACCACCTACGGATTCGGCCTGCAAAGCCAAGTCCTCGACTCCGCCCACCAAGCCGGCATGACCGTCCACATCACCTCTCACCCCGGCGAAGGAACCTGCGTCTACATCAGCAAAGATACGCACGCGATCGAGGACGGACGCGCCAGCTGACGCCCATTCCGCGGGCATTTCGCACCCTTCCGACATCATCGCCCAGGCGCGGCGATATACTCGACAGCGCTTGTGAAAGCCAGATGTACCTCCCCAGGCCGTCCCGCGACGGCCGACGCAATCAAATAGAAATACGTAAGGCATCCATGAACCCCGATCAGCCTGTCCCTGTCCGCCCCCGCGTCGTCGTGGTGGACGACGCCAGCCAAACCCGCGACACCTTCCACCTCGCCTACCAGGCGCTGGAGGTCGTCGCCACCTTCCACACCGTCGAGTCGCTGCTGGCCGCCCAGCCGCAGGCCGACCTGGTCGTCCTCGATCTGCTGCTCAGCCCCGACCTCAACGGCTCGGTGCTGCAGGGACCCAGGGCGATCATGGAACTCGTCCACCACGGCTACCGCGTCTGCATGTACACCGACGAGCGGCGCCTGCTGGTGCTGGCGCGGTGCTTCGCCGCGGGCGCGTCCGGCATGGTGCGCAAGCTCGACAGCGTCGCCGACAACCAGGCCGCTTTCCTACAGGTCGCCGCCGGACAGTCCGTCGTGCCGCCCTCGATGGTCGAGCTCGCCGAGCTGTTGCGCCGGCGCCGCCGACTGCCCGAGCTCACCGGACGCCAGACCGAGGTGCTCAACGCCCGCGCCCGCGGCGAGGCCTGGGACGCCCTGGCCCGCCGCCTCGGCATCTCGCCCAAGACGGCCCAGGACCACCTGGCCGCCGTCATGGCCAAGATGGTCGGCTTCCTGCAGCAGGCCGGGCTCGACCCGTACGCCAGCGCCGCCGACGTCGAGCACGCCCTCGGCCTGGCCCCCGGCGACCTCAACGACCCCGGCATGCGCTGACCGTCGCTTGCGGACGGACGGCGCGGCTCAGCGGCGCATCCTGGCGAACCACCGAGGCAATCTTTCAACCGTCAGCACCGTGCCGTGAGGATCGCCAGCGGAGACGATTGTCCCGGCGGGCAAGTACTCGTTGGCAGGAATCAGCCACCCCATGTTGATCAGCCGACGGACGTTGAGCCGCGAACCCGACGGATCGTAGAACCACACCCGCTTGCCCCCGCCCGGTTGTCCGAACCAGGCAGCCGTGATCCCCGTGGTGAGCTGCCACCCCTCGGGCCAATCCCCGATGACGTACTCCGAGTGGCCAGCACCCAACCCACCGACCGGCAGTGATCGCTGCGGCCAGGGCGCCGCTCTTCCCTGCTCCTCGACAAAGAACAGCGTTCCCTCCATGTTTCCAATGCGATCCACGCATATGGGTTGTCCTTGAGGACGCTTCGGATGCTGTCCAGCCGGGCCGATCCAGCATCCTGCGAACAGGGGTCCGCCGTTGGAATCCAGAAACGAGTCACACAGGCTGTCGAGTGTGGCGTCGAGAAGCCATGAGAACTCGATCAGGGGATGCCCCAGCTCCATCGGCCCCGGGAATGCGCCGCGCAGCCGATCGTGGGCGTCTCGAGAAGTTCAAGAGTGCCGCATGACTGCCTCACCTGGCACTGCGGCGACACCATGGCCGGATCGGCAGCACCGTACAGGAACCGCAACTCATGCTTGCGTCTCACCGACGTGCCGAAGATAGTCGCACAATTCCCAGCTGCTCAGGCACCAGGCACCGTCTTCGTCCTGCCTCACCCGCATGTCCGGATTCGCAAGCGTCGCACACTCCAACAACGTGTCGCTGTATGGCGATTCACTCATGACTCTTCAACCTCCAGCGCGTTGCGCAAGGCCGCCATGGCAGCCTCCGTCTGCTCCTCTCGGCCGGGATTACGCCCATAGTACGAGCCGTCCAGGTACGCCCGCACCCGACCGCAGAACTCGCGATGCTGCGCCCGCAGCCGGGCACGGTCTTCGATCGGAATCTCATCGCCGGGGCAGACCGCCGTCATCGTCACGAAGGCAGGACGCAGGGCAACGGGCTCCGTCGCCGGGTCGCTGTGGTCCACCTCTGCCCAGATCGTCAGCCCCGTCGGGGCGCCGAAGCCGCCGCGCGCCGCCTGCGCCAAGTACGTCAGCAATTCCGCCATGTCCGGATCATCGGGAGCCGGGTTGATCTCAAGATAGAAGAGGTTCGGATCCGGGGCCGGCGGATCCTGCTCCGGCGGACCGTCCAACCCCAGGCTGGTCTTCAGCTGGGCCATCAGCGGTTCGAGCCGCTCACGCATCTCGGGATGCTCCGGGTAGTACCACTGCCGCCAGAACGCCTCCATACAGTCATAGAACTCCCGGAAGGGCACCGGCTTGCACAAGGTCTCTCTGACCGGCAGATTGTCCACGGAATACATCCCAGCTGTGTATAGCACGCAAAACGGGCCAACCATGTGATAGGCGGGCACCGACTCGGGCCAGGTCGACTGGAACGATACGTCCCCCGAGTACTGGGTCCCCCGTCCGATCCGTTGGCTTAGCTGGGTCACGCTTCGAGGGAAGCTCACATCTTCCGTCAGCGCACCAACATAGTCCGACAGAGCCGACTCCATCAACTCACGGAATCTCTGCATATCTCCTCCTCCGTTCATCGCGTCGCATAGACGGTCTCGAACTTCCCATTCCGCACGATGCCACGGAACTTGAGCCCATTGTCGGCAATTCCCTCGTAAACATTGTTGCGTCCCGGCACCAACCTGGCATTGGACATGGCCTCCCGCGCCCACTCCAGGTACTCCGCATCACTGACCCTGGATGGATCATACAGCGTCTTCGACACAGCCTGCTCCGTCCATTTGCGCGGCTCAACGGGCGTCATCTGGCTCGTCAACAGTGGAGTCCGGTACTCGACCTCGTAGATGCCGGGGTAGAGCTCGGTACCGCTGACGATCGCATCGGCCGGATCCACCCCGTAATCCAGGTATGCCTGGTTGAACGCATCCAGGTTATGCCCGCCGCCCACACCTTTCCGGTTGAGCCACTGCACGTTGCGGATGTGATCCGCGATGTCCGGGGCGAAGGGCTTCACCGGCACCGGCTCGGCGTCCTCCACGCCCGGACCGGCGGCGCCGACGGCCCCGCGCCCAGCCGGGGCGGCCTTCCCCCCGCCGTTGACCACGAGCATGCTCGACTCGTCCAGACTCACCACCTCGCCGTCCACAGCCACCGACCCGCCAGCCCGCAACACATCCAACACGGACCGCGACACCGGCAGATAATGGATCGCCGCCCCGACCACGACCGGCAACACCAGGCACGCCACATCCACCAGCGCGCCCGTGACATCCCCGTGCGTCACATCCCACACGGCATCCGCGCCCACCATGCCCGTGGCCACCCCGGCCGCCACCACCGACAGACCGCCCGTCGCCAACACCGCCACCGCCGACGCGAGCAGCATCACGTCCTCCATGACCTGCTTGCCGTACTTGTCCCACCACGGCTTCGCCTCATACAGGCGCTGATCCCGCTCCAGCATGCCCGCCAGACGCACCAGGCCCGTCGACAACGGCGGCACCCAGCCATCCGGCACCGACACCGGCTGGGTCGCCACATCCGCCGCCGACGCCGCCAGCTGCAACGCCAAGAAACTGGACGCATCCAGCCCCCGCGACGTCACCAGGTCATACAACCGCCTGTTGACCTGGCCCGACACCTCGCCGGCCGAACCAGAACCCGTGCCGGCCACACCGCCCAGGTCCCACGACACCTGCACCGACCCCGCATCGTGGCACCACCGCGCCAACCACCCCGGATCCCCCAGCGCCGCCCCCATGAATACGCCATACATCGGATCACCCACCACGACCGGCGACCCGTCCGGCATGCTCATCCCCGGATCCACGATCTGCCGCGGCCGCCCGCCCGCCGACAGCCAGTCCAGCTGCCAATGCGCTGTCCCCTGCGACCCCTCCGCCGCGGTGATCGCACCTGCGACCGCATCCAGGAACCCGTCAGACCACCTGCCGCGCGAGACCACCAACGCCGCCAACTGCGGGGCAGGGCTGCCCGGACGGGCCCCCGCGAACACATCCTCCCAGCCTTGCGCCAGCTTCGACCACTGGGCGCCCCCCTGCGCCATCGCACCCGACGCCGTCGAATACACCGTCCCCAGACCGGCCAACAGCCGCGCATACCGTGCCGAATCGTCCGTCCCGGCATGCCCCGCCGGCGCCCCGCCCACCACGATGTCGATCTGGTCCAGCGCCAACACCATCGCCGACGGGGACACCAGCTGCGACAACTGCACGCAGAACGCCGTGTCCCCCGCACCCGCCGCCAGCAGCGACTCCAACCGCGGCAACAGCCCCGCCACGGCCGCCTTCGCCGACGGATCAGCGCTGGCATCCAGATCCCCGATCTGCCCCAACAGATCCGCAGCCGCCTGCGCATCACCCAAGCCCACGCCCGGATCGTCGTCGAACTCGACACCCGGCACCAGCCCCCACTGCCCGCCCGACATCACCACAGCATGGAAACCCGGCACACCCGCCTTCTCCAACGCCAACGCCTTGGCCAGCACATCCCGGCACCGCTGGCGAACCCCCATCAACTGCCATACATTCGCCCCGCCACCACGCCACACACCCAACCGCGACACCGACAACAACGACCGATCCAGACTGTGATACAGGCGATCCGCCCACACCGGCACCGGCCCGATCGCCGCATCCAGCTTCCCGATCACCTGCGACAACAACCCCGGATCAACCCACACCCTCGTCACCGCGCGGCCCTCACCACAGCAGCACCTTGCCGAACACGCCCCGCCAGTCGCCCGACTCCACCTCGACCGGCTGGTGCGCCCACGCAGACCGGAACTCGTCGTCCACACCGTCCGCCGTCTTGTGCAGATCATCGCGCAGGCCCGTCAGCGTGGCGAGCACCGTCTGTACCTCACCACCGCCCCACGCCTGCCCCAGCAGCTCCGGCACACCGTCCAGACACCCGCGCAGATCCTCACGCTCACCCGCGCAGTTCACCCACTCCTCGTGCACGACCTGTCTGTACTCATTGCGCACCAACACCACGCGCCCCCTGAAAGATGCCGATGCACGCACGCTAGCACCGCCACAGCATCGCTGCGCATAAATCCAAGAAACTCACCCGACTCAGCGCCAGCCAGGTCACGCCCTCACGACCCCCGAACTCCCAGCGCGCTGCACAACGCCGCCATGGCAGCCTCCGTCTGCTCCTCTCGGCCGGGATTACGCCCATAGTACGAGCCGTCCAGGTACGCCCGCACCCGACCGCAGAACTCGCGATGCTGCGCCCGCAGCCGAGCACGGTCTTCGATCGGAATCTCATCGCCGGGGCAGACCGCCGTCATCGTCACAAACGCAGGCCACCGGACCCACGGATCCGTCACAGGATCATCGTCGCGCAGGTCCGACCAGAAGGCTATGCCCGTCGGACTGCCAAGACCACTGCGCACGGCTTGGGTCAGGAACGTGAGCAGGTCAGCCATGTCCGGATCGTCTGGCACCTGCCCAATCGGCACGAACGGCACATCGATCATGATGTAGAAGACGTTCGGGTCTGGAGCCGGCGGATCCTGCTCCGGCGGCCCATCCAGGCCCAGACTGGTCTTCAACTGGGCCATCAGCGGCTCCAACTGCTCGCGCATCTCAGGATGCTCCGGGTAGTACCACTGCCGCCAGAACGCCTCCATCCGGTCATAAAACTCCCGGTAAGAAACCGCCACACACAGACTCTCCTCGGCAGGCACGTCATTCACCACATACTCTCCAGCCGTACATAGAACGCATCCTTCGCAGACAAGATAGTACTCCGGATCGGACTCGACCCAATACGATCCGAAATTGACCGAGCCGGCATACTGCGCACCAAGGCCAATTCCTTCTGACAGCCTCGCGATAACTTGAGGGAAGCGCACATCTGTCGTGAACCCATGCAACAAGTCAAACAGGATTGATTCTCGCAGATTTCGGTCGTCTTCCATATCTTCCTCCACACTCATCGGATCGTGTAAACCGTGTCGAACTGACCATTCTTGACGATCGCCGCATCCAACCTCCCGATCACCTGCGACAACAACCCCGGATCAACCCACACCCTCGTCATCAAAGCCTCACCACAGCAACACCTTGCCGAACACGCCCCGCCAATCGCCATGCTCCACCTCGACCGGCTGGTGCGCCCACGCAGATCGGAACTCGTCGTCCACACCGTCCAGACACCCGCGCAGATCCTGACGCTCCCCCGCGCAGTTCACCCACTCCTCGCGCACGACCTGCCTGTATTCATTGCGCACCAACCCCACGCGCCCCCACAAGACGATGCCAACGCATGCACGCTACATCGCACCCTGGCCACCCGCTGGCGCGTTCACGCTACGGACGCGCGACCTCACAGCAGCCGCAGCGCCGCGCGGACGGACGGGTAGCTCAGCACCTTCGCGGGGGTGGTTTCGCCACGGCAGACGGCCTGGAACTCATCCCAACCCTTGGGCATGCGGGCGATCGCGAAATCCACGAGCCGGCGGTGCCGGGCGAACAGCTCCAGGAACTGCTGGCCGGCATGCAGATCGGGCTGGAGCACCGTGCGTGCCCAGCGCGCATACTCGTCCTGACACGCCGATATGCGCGCGGCCGTGGTGCCCGCTGCCAGCCTGGCCGCCACGCCGCCCGCGACGCGGCCCGAGACGAGCGCGTACGAGATCCCCTCGCGCGTCCACGGCTCGACGGCTCCCAGCGCATCCCCGGCCAGCAGCACGCGCCCGGCACCGCATGCCGACCCGGCGGTGCGCGTGCGCACGAGATGTCCCGAATCAGCGAGGACGTCGCGCCCACGCAGGCCTTGGCGCTCGACCCAGTCCGCCAGGTACCGCTTCAGCCGCACGCCGTGCCGACGGTCCCCGATCACACCGACGCTGAGCGTGCCGTCCTTGGGGAACACCCAGCCGTACGACCCGGGGATCACACCCCAGTCGAGCGCCACCGTCGCATCCCAGCGCCGGGCATCCGCCGGCGTCATCCGCAGCTCCAGCTCCAGCCCGAGATCGGCG
>WRGV01000082.1 GCA_009787035.1 Propionibacteriaceae bacterium
CCCGGGCCAGCCGCTCGACGCTGCGACGCGGGCCCGGATCGACGCCATCGGCCAACCGCTGGACGTCAAGATCCTCGTGTCGCTGTCATGCACGATGTGCCCGACGACCGTCATGGCGGCCCAGCAGATCGCGGCGCTCAATCCACACGTGCGTGCGAGCGTCTTCGACCTCAACCACTTCCCCGCCCTGCGCGAGAAGTACTCGGTGATGAGCGTGCCCTGCATGATTGTGGACGACACGGACGTGCACTTCGGCGCGATGACCGTGCCTCGCGTGCTCGACGCGATCGGTGCCTGACAGGCGATATCTGCGACGGCCTGCCTGCGTTCCTCACACAGACGCAGGCAGGCAGCGCCGCACGGCCAGGGTGTGCACCTGACTCGCCAGGCCTGCAACCTACACGGCGGACCAGCCGCCGTCCACGGGCAGGACGACGCCGTTCACGTTCTTCGCGGCCACGTCGTCGGCCAGGAAGCAGATCGCGGTCGCCAGCGCGTCGGGCTGGGCGATCTCGTCCGCAATCGCACCCATCGAGGCACCCATCGCCGCGCCCACGCGCTCGGCGACCTTCTGCGACCGGAAGTCGCCGCCCACGTTGGTGGCCACGCCGCCCGGGGCCACCGCGTTGCACCGGATGCCGTCGCGTGCGTAGACGGCGGCCGTGTTCTTGGTCAAGCCGACGACCGCGTGCTTGGACACGGTGTACGCGACGCCCGCGCACGTGCGCAAGGCCGCTTCGGAGGCGAGATTGACGATCGCACCGTGCCCGGCCGCGATCATGCCGGGGATGAACTGGCGGATCAGGCGCATCATCGAGGTCACGTTGATCGCGAGCACGCGGTCCCACAGCGCATCGTCGATCTCGTCGACCGGGACGAAGCCGTCCATGATGCCGGCGTTGTTGATCAAGACGTCCACCTGCGGCCCGGCCACCTCGGCGATGGCGCCCGGCGCGTCGGGCGCCGTGATGTCGAGGGCGACCGGCACGTACTGTTCCCCGATGCGCGCAGCCGCCTCGTCCAGGCGCTGCTGGACGACGTCGACGGCGATCACGCGTCCGCCCTCGCGCACGATCTGCGCCGCGGTGGCCAAGCCGATGCCCGACCCTGCGCCGGTGACCACGGCCACCTTCCCGGCAAACCGTCCGTGTCCTGTTGTGTTTTCGGCCATGTCGACCTCTCCTTCGCTCGTTGTGGCGTTTTTCCCACGGTAGGCGGCACGAGGTGCCCTGGACGGACGACGCGGGGGCGCGACGCTCATCCCTGCGCGAACAGCGGTGCCGCCGCGCGGCTACAGTGGGGCCATGCCCGGCCTGCGTCGCCTGTACGACATGCTGCTGGCCGCACTGGGCCCGCAGGACTGGTGGCCCGCCAACGGGCCGTTCGAGATGATGATCGGCGCGGTGCTGACGCAGAACACCGCCTGGGCAAATGTCGAACACTCGGTGCACGCTCTGGACGCCACCGGCCTGCTGTCCCCGGAGGCACTGGTGGACGCCGACCCGGATGCCCTGCGCGCACTCATCGCACCCAGCGGCTTCATGACGGCCAAGGCCGCCACGTGCCTCGTCCTTGCCCGCTGGGTGATCACCCATCGGGCGCTGGACGCCGGTGTGAGCGCCTGGACGGACGCCGCCCTGCGCGACAGCCTGCTCGGGTTGCGCGGCGTGGGCCCGGAGACCGCCGACGCCATCATGCTGTACGCGTTCGACCGGCCGGTGTTCGTCTGGGACGCCTACGCCCGCCGCCTGCTCGCCCGGGCCGGATACACCAGCGCCGCGGGCTACGAGGCGACCCGGCGGCGGCTGGAGCCGGTGTTCCATCGCGCACGATTCACGCTGGACGAATGCCAGGAACTGCACGGGCTGATCGACGAGGCAGGAAAGAAAGCGCGCCGCGATGGCTGGGATTGGCTGTTTCACGACAGCCGCAACCACTCCCCCGATTGTTGCCCCGATCATACCCTGCGCATGTAAGCGTTTGCGTTCCTGACAAGGGAAGTCCCTCGTTTCACCGTGGGCAGAATCGCTGTGGGATGAAACCGGATTATCCACTGACCGCGCCGGGTTACCGCAGACATCATGTCGTTCGCCCCCAACGACGCACCCCGTGCTCCGGCACCACCACAGAAAGAGATTCCTCCATGTCAGCCACTTCGGCAGCACCGGCCACGCCGGCCAACAAGGCGCCCCGCATCTTGTCTCTTCTCGTCGCCATCATCGGCGTCGTCATGCTCATCATCGGCATCGCCGTCTACGCCGGCGTCTCCGTTCAGCTGCGTGAACAGAACATCACGGTCGCCGCCATCTCGGCAGCCGATCCGGGTTCCGACGCAGGCAAGACGCTGGCCGGCCCGTTCACCGCGATGGCGCAGGTCAATGCGATCCGGCACCACGTTTCCGAGGCCACGGGCGGCAAGACGTTCGGCCAGATCAAGAGCGTCGCCACCAGCGACGGTCAGACCTACAACGCCGACGTGACCGCAGCCAACTCGACCGATGGCCAGGCACACGCGCAGGGCTCCCCGCTCTCCTCGGCCGATGCGAAGCAGTATGCCGCCCGCATCACCGCGCAGCAGGGCTCGTGGACGCAGGCCTCGCTGCTCGTCTCGGTCGTCGCCTTCGGCGTGGGCGCGCTCATCGTGGGCCTGGGCCTGGTGGTGATCGTCATCGGCCTGGCCCTGATGGCCACGCAGGGCATGCTGGGCAAGAAGAACGCCGCGACCGCACGGGAGTAGCCCTTACAGACACTGACGCCCGGGGAAGCTCCTGTCGTGGAGCCCTCCCCGGGCGTCAGCGTCTGTGGACCTGAGCTAGATGCGCGTGTGGATCTTGTCGCCCTCACGCCAGGCCGCCTGCAGCACCGGCGCATCCCAGACGAGCACCGAACGGCCCTTGGCCGTCACGGCGATCAGCGCACCGAACGCCTCGCGGGCGACGATCTCGTTGTCGATGATGGCCTGTGCCGCCTCGGCGACATCCTGGCCGCCGTACTCCATGCGGGCGCTCAGCTGGTGTGCGACACCGCCCTGCAGGAACGCCTCGCCGACGCCGGTGCACGACACCGCGACGACGCCGTCACGCGCCCAGGTGCCGGCGCCCAGGATCGGCGTGTCGCCGATGCGCCCGACGGCCTGGTTCTCGATGCCGCCGGTCGACGTCGCCGCCGCCACATGCCCGTGGATGTCCAGCGCGACCGCACCGACCGTGCCGTGCTGACGCGACCGGAGGCGAGCCTGGACGGCCGCCAGGTGCTCGCGCTGGTCCGGCGTCACGAACCAGTCGTTGTCGGCCAGCCCGATGCCCCAGTCCGCCACGATGTCGTCCGGCGGATCGGCCAGCAGCACGTGGGGTGACCGGTCGCGGATCGCCCGCGCGAGGTCGACCGGGTGCTGCGCGTGCCGCGACAGCGTCACCGCGCCACCGCGTCCGTCCCCGCTCATCACGGCCGCATCGTGCTCAACCGTGCCGTCCGCAGTGAGCGCCGCTCCGCGTCCCGCGTTGAACAGCGGATCGTCTTCGAGCACCTCGACCGCGGCGCAGACGGCGTCCAGCGCGCTGCCCTGACCGCGCAGCACGGTCTCGCCGGCCTGGTATGCCCGGTTCAGGCCTTGGTGAATCCCCTGCAACTTGTCCATCGTCATCCGCCAGTGCGGCTGCCCCGCCCCACCGTGGACGACGAGCGCCCACGGGCGCGCTGACGGGACGTCGATCACAAAAGTCATAAGCCGAGTGTACCGGGGCGCCGATATCCGACCCTGCTGCCACGCCCGTTCTGGTGAATACCCCCTGGGGTATATTTATATCTGTGACGGATACCCCCTGGGGTATATTTATATCTATGACAGTGCACCATTTCATCATCGTCGGGGGCGTCGCGGCGGGCATGTCGGCGGCGGCACGGCTGCGCCGGCTCGACGAACAGGCCACCATCACCGTGCTCGAACAGGGCGATCACGTCTCGTACGCCGGCTGTGGCCTTCCCTACTTCCTCAGCGGCGAGATCGCCGACCAGGCCGATCTGCTCGTGCAAACCCCGGCTGCGCTCGCCGCGGCGCTGAACCTGGATGTGCGCACCGGTCACCGCGTGACCGGCCTGGATGCCACGGCCCACACGGTGCACGTGCAGACGCCCGTCGGCGAACTCGACCTGCAGTACGACCAGCTGATCCTGGCACCAGGCGCCATCGCAGCGCGCCCGATCATCCCCGGCGTGCAGCGAAACCCCATCCCGGGGCTGGACGATCCCCGCGTGCACACGCTGCGCACCGTCGCTGATGCCGTCGCCCTGCGCGACCTGGTCACCTCGACCGCGGGGCGTGCGGCCGTCATCGGCGCCGGCTTCATCGGTCTGGAGACCGCCGAAGCGCTGCAGCGCGCGGGTCTGGACGTGACGCTCATCGAGGCCACCCCCCATGTGTTGCCGCCGCTGGAGGACGAGCTCGCCTGGCCGGTCACGCAGGAGCTGACCCGCCTGGGTGTCCATGTGCGCAGCAACGTTGCCCTCGCGCGCATCAAGGACGCCGGCGATCTGGCCGAGCTGGTGCTGACCGACGGAAGCAGGCTGATGACCGACCTGGTGCTGCTGGCCGTGGGCAGCGTGCCCGCCACCCAGACGTTCGCCTCGGCCGGCCTGGCCTGTGACGAGCGCGGCGCCATTCTGGTCGACGAGCATGGCCGCACCAACCTGCCGTGCGTCTGGGCGGCCGGAGATGCGACCACGACCGTCAACGCCGTCACGGGCGCGCAACGCGATGTCGCCCTGGCCGGTCCGGCCAACCGCACCGGACGCCTGGTCGCCGACGCGATCGCGGGCACCAGCGTGCGCCCGCGCCAGTTCGCCGCCCGTCCGATTCCCGCCGCGCTGGGCACCGCCATCGTGCGCGTGGGCAAGCTCACCGCCGCCGTCACCGGCGCCAACAGCACCCAGCTGGAGCAGGCCGGCATCGCCTTCACGACGCTGCACACGCACCCGCTCGACCACGCGGGCTACTTCCCCGGCGCCCAGATGATGCACCTGGTCGTCCACATGGACCCGACCACCGGACGCCTGCTGGGCGCCCAGGCCGTGGGTGCCGCCGGTGTCGACAAGCGCATCGACGTGCTGGCCACCGCGATCCGCGCGGGCCTGACCGCCCCCGCCCTCATGGACCTCGACCTGTGCTACGCCCCGCCCTACGGCGCCGCCAAGGATGCCATCACGATGATCGGCCTGCTCGCCGACAACGTGCTGACCGGCGTCACGCGGCTGTGGTATCCCCACGACCTCCACTGGGCGCGCCACCACGCGCTGCTGCTGGACGTCCGCACCCGGGGCGAGTATGCGGCGGGGCACCTGCCCGAGGCGCTCAACATCCCGCACACGCAGCTGCGCGGACGCCTCGACGAGGTGCGCGACCTGGCGGGTGGGCGGCCCATCGCCGTCATGTGCCGTTCCGGCGTGCGCAGCTACATCGCCCACCGCGTGCTCACCGCGGCCGGCTTCGACTCCCGCACGCTGTCGGGCGGTTCGCTGACGCTGGCCGACTGGCTCGGCGCCCGCGCCAACGAAGTGTTCGTCACGCGAACATGGGACGAGCGGTGACCCCGTTCGTCCCCGCCCCCACACGAACCGGAACGCACCCGCAGCCCCTGGTCCCGTCGGCGCCCGACGCCGAGGAACAGAAGCGCCAGATCCTCAACCGTTTGCGCCGCGCATACGGCCAGCTGGGCGCCAGCATCGCCGCCGTCGAGGCGGATGCCGACTGCCGAGCGGTCATCCCGCAGCTGGCCGCGGTGTCCTCTGCCGTCGACCGGGCCGGATTCGCCATGGTGACCCTGGCCATGCGCCACTGCCTGACGACCTCGGGCACCATCGCCGGATCCGAAGATCCGTCCCTGGCCGAGGTGGAGAAGCTGTTCATGATGCTCAGGTGACAAGCCGGCGGCCGGGCATCGGCGTGGCGGAGGGCACGCGCCGATGCCCTACACTTATGCGCGGACGACGAGTCGGCCGGGTGATCGCGGCGCACCGCTGGGTGCGTCGAGGAAAGTCCGGACTCCACAGGGCACGGTGGTGGGTAACGCCCACCCGGGGCGACCCGCGGGACAGCGCCACAGAGAACAGACCGCCCAGCAATGGGCAAGGGTGAAACGGTGGTGTAAGAGACCACCAGCGCTTGGGGCAACCCAAGCGGCTCGGCAAGCCCCACTGGGAGCAAGGCCAAGAAGGACGGGGATAACCCGTCTCGGCAGCGTTTGAGGGCGGCCCGCCCGAGCTGCCGGGTAGGCCGCGCCGCGCATGCGCGGAAGGCCGCCGGCAACGGCGGTCGCAGATGGATGATCACCCTCTGCCACCGGCAGAGACAGAACCCGGCTTACAGGCCGACTCGTCGTCCGCCCCGCCCGATCACGCGGGCGTGGGCACCGTCAGGATCTCGGCGCCGGTCGGCGTCACGACCAAAGACTGCTCGTACTGGGCGCAGCGGCTGCCGTCCCGGGTCAGCACCGTCCAGCCGTCGTCCCACTGCACCGTCTCGGGCGAGCCCAGCGTCAGCATCGGCTCGATCGNGAACGTCATGCCCACCCGCATCGGCGTGGCCAGCCGCGGCTCGTCGTAGTGCAACACGATCAACCCCGAATGGAACGCCGTGTGCACGCCGTGCCCGGTGTACTCGCGCACGACGCCGTAGCCGAAACGCTTGGCGTAGGCCTCAATGACCCGTCCGATCACACTGATCGGACGACCCGGCATGACGGCCGCGATGGCGCGGTTCATGGCCTCCTGGGTGCGCTGGGCGAGCAGCCGCGACTGCTCGTCCACATCGCCGCAGAAGTACGTCGCGCAGTTGTCGCCGTGCACGCCGTTCTTGAACGCGGTGACGTCGATCTTGACGATGTCGCCGTCCTCCAGCGGACGCGCGTCGGGGATGCCGTGGCAGATGACCTCGTTGACCGACGTGCAGATCGACTTCGGGAAACCGCGGTAACCCAGCGTGGCCGGATAGGCGCCGTGGTCGAGCATGTACTCGTGCGCGATCCGGTCGAGATGGTCGGTCGTGACGCCCGGAGCAACCGCGGCCCCCGCCACTGCCATCGCGTCGGCCGCGATGCGCCCCACCTCACGCATGGCCTCGATGATCTCGGGAGTCTGGACGTCGTCGCCCGTGTAGTGTTCCGCGGCCATCACGCCCACGTAGGGCGGACGGGGGATGCTGTGCGGGACGGGAAGCATGGCACTGACGGGATACGGCTTGATGGCGG
>WRGV01000083.1 GCA_009787035.1 Propionibacteriaceae bacterium
GCGTCCACGCGCCCTGGTAGAGCGCCAGCGGCACGACCGACGCGGCCACGCCGATGCCGAAGCTCGCGGAGAAGGCGATGGCGGCGAACCCGTCCATCACCGCCTTGACGACCAGCAGCCGGGCGCCCTGGCCCAGGCCGTCGGACAGCGACCCCAGGATCGCCAGCGGGCCGACGCAGAAGACGAGCGTCGCGGTCACGGCCCCCTCGGCGAACCGCCCGGCGGAGCCCCCGGCGCGGGTCAGACGCCGCCCCGCCCGGGAGGCGAGGGCATCGAGGCGATCCTCCAGACGCACGCCCGCGCCCAGGATGCCCCCGAGCAGCAGCGCGCCGAGCACGATCAGCAGGCCCGCGTTCGGGCCCACCTCGGCGCTCAGCGCGGGCGAGAGGCCGTCCACGACCGCGTAGGCGCCGAGCACCAGCGTGAACAGGCCCAGCGTCTGCGTCACCAGCTCTCGGGTACGCTGCGGCAGCCGGCCGCCGAGGGCGACCCCGAGCGCGCTGCCGAGCACGACCGTACCCACATTGATGACGGTGCCGGCGCCGATGAACATGCCCGCCAGTCTGGCACACCGCCCATCCGGCCGGGCGCGGCGTCCGTCCCTCAGACGTCGCGGCGCCGGAACACGGCGAACGCCCCGGCGAGCAGCACGGCCGTCCAGGCGAGCATCGTGAGCACGGCCGAGGTCGCCGAGGGCAGCTCGCTGACCGAGGCCAGCGTGTCGCGCCCGACGATCGGGCCGAGATAGACGAAGACCGCGGCCACGGTCGGGCAGTGCATGACGAGCGTGAGCATGCCGTTGCTCACGTCCTGGCCCGACGAGGCGGCCAGCCCGGCGATCATCAAGATGAGCACGGGCAGCGCGAGCATCAGGCCGAGCAGCTGCGTCACCACGGCGCCGGCGGTGCCGCGCACGAGCACGCCGACCGACAGCCCCATCAACGCGAGCAGCGTGACGTCCAGGCTGCTGCCGAACCACACCTGCAACCCGTCCGGCGTGAACAGGTCGAACCGGACCCCGTTGCCGAGCGTGCCCCAGGCGATCAGCGCGCCGATGAACTCGGCCACCACCGTGCTCACGAACGAGAAGCCCGTGACGATGACCGCCTTCGCCGCCAGCGCCGGCCAGCGCGACGGCGCCGCCGCCAGCGTGGCCCGGATCATGCCCGAGCTGTACTCGTTGGTGATCGCGAGCACGCCGAGCAGCGCCATCATCAGGCCGGGATAGATGGGCCCGCCCACCAGCGCCATCGACACGCGCCCGATCGGCGGCGTCATGGGCGCAGCGGGGCCCGAGAACGTCTGGTTCATCGCGGTGAGCGTGCTCGCACCGGCGCCGGTCGTGAACAGGCCGAGCACGACGCCCAGGCCGAGCAGCACCCAGGTGGACGTCATCGTGGCCAGCTTGCGCCACTCCGCGACCAGCAGCCCACCGAAGCTCAGCCGCCAGGGCCGGGACACTGCGGAGGCGTCGAACAGCGTCTGCGCGGGCGCCGCGGCGTCCGAGAACCCCGTGGGGTCCGTGTGCCAGGGTGCGGTGGTCATCGGGGACCTCCTGTCGGGTTCGATCCGTCCGGTGGCGGCGGCGGGGGCGCGTACGTGTCGGGCTGTTGCCAGGCAGGCGGGGCCTGGTAGGTCTGTGCGGGGGCGGACGGACGCCAGGCGGGGCCGTTGGCCGCGTAGCCCGCGGACACCGTCGTCCCGCCGGACACGTAATCCACCGCACCCGCCGTGAGCTGCAGGTAGGCGTCCTCCAGGCTCACCTCGACGGGGGCGAGCTGGTAGATGATCCACCCGCTGCGCGCGGCCCGCTCGGCGACCTGCTTGACGTCCACGCCGCGCAGCTCGATGGTGTCGGGGTGAAGCGGCACCGCCTGCACGCCGGGGCCGGCGAACGCGGCCACGATGGCCGGCGCGTCCGGCGATGTGAGGCGGCAGGCCACACCCGACGCCCCGGCGATGAAGTCGGCCATGCCGATGTCGGCCAGCAGCCGCCCGCGCCCGACGATCAGCAGCTGGTCGGCGGTGTGCTCCATCTCGCTCATCAGGTGGCTCGACACGAGCACCGTCTTGCCTGCGCCGGCCTGCTGGCGCAGCAGCGCGCGCACCCAGGCGACGCCCTCGGGGTCGAGGCCGTTGATCGGCTCGTCGAAGATCAGCACCTGCGGATCGCCGAGCAGTGCCGTCGCGATCGCCAGCCGCTGGCTCATGCCGAGCGAGTACGAGCCGATGCGCATGTGAGCGACCTCCGCCAGGCCGGTGACGGCGAGCAGCTCATCCACCCTGGCCGCCGGGATGCCGTGCGTCACGGCGAGGATCTGCATGTGCTGGCGCGCCGTCCGATTGGGCTGCATCGCGCGGGCGTCCAGCACGGCGCCGATCTCGCACAGCGGCGCGGGCGATTCGCCCAGGCGGCGGTGGTTGACCAGGATCGTGCCCGACGTCGGATGGTTCAGCCCCATGATCAGGCGCATCGTCGTGGATTTCCCCGCGCCGTTGGGGCCCAGGAAGCCCGTCACCCGGCCCGGCTGCACGACGATGCTCAGGTCATTGACCGCCACCGTCGAGCCGAACGTCTTGGTGACGCCATACAGTTCAATCACTCGCCCCAGTTTACTGGAGCGTCGCAGAGCTTATGCGTCGCGGCGCTTGAGCAGAATCCCGGCGAACGCGAGCGGGACGACGGCCCACAGGCCCGTCACCCACAACGATTTGACGAAGTCAAAGCGGGACGCGGACGTCGTCATGTCCGTGCCGCTCGAATACAGGCCAATCTGGGATTGGTCGATCAGGTAGTCGTGCATCGTGGGCACCCACTGCCAGTGCAGGAACTGCAGCACTATGGGCACCACGAACAGCAGCGCGACGACGATGCCGATGCCGGCCGCCGTGTTGCGCGCCAGGAAGCCGACGGCCAGCGCGAAGACCGCGACCAGCACGGTTGCCAAGGTGACGCCCAGCACGACCCGGATGCCGCCCCACGTGAAGCGGTCGTCCACCGCGAAGCCGCGGATGAACGGCCAGCTGACCAGCACCGTGGCATACGTCCCGACGAACGTCACGACGGCCGTCACCACGGCGATAACCACGGTCTTGGCGCACAGCGTCGACAGGCGCCCCGGGGCGGCGATCAGTGTGGCGCGGATCAGGCCCGAGCTGTACTCGTTCGTGACGCACAGGATCGCCAGGATCGCCAGCACCAGCTGGATCAGCGGCGTCATGCCCACGGCGTCGGAGGCGTGGACCACCAGGTCGGACGGCAGCTGCACGCCATGCACGATGCTCGGCGCATCGTGCACCATCTTCATGCTGTAGCCGAGCATGGCGCCCATGCCGACCGACACGACGATCGTCGCCCCGATGACCCACCACGAGGACGGCAGCGAGCGCAGCTTGATCCACTCCGAGCTCAGCACGCCCATCAGGGACGTGTGCGAGCGCACGACCAGCGGGTTCACCGGTGCGACCGGCGTCACCTCGTGCGCCGGGCCCGGACGGTCGAGCGGCGACGCCTCCGGCGGCGCGGCGTCCGCAGGCTGCAGTTCCGCGGCCACGGGTTCGGGGGCATACGCGGGCGCCGGATACGTCGGCGGCGCGAAGCCCTGCGCGGGCTCGGCAGGGGCCTGGACGGGCGGCACGTACGGCGGCGCTGGCTCCGCGTGGGNCTGGACGGGCGGCACGTACGGCGGCGCTGGCTCCGCGTGGGCCTGGACGGNCGGCNCATACGNCNGCGCGGGCNCNGCGTNNNCCTGGACGGGCGGCGCATACGGCTGCGCGGGCGCGGCGTACCCCTGGACGGGCGGCACATACCCTGGCTCTGGCGCAGCTTCGTACGGCGGCTGGGCCGACGGGGCCGCATACGGTTCCGGGGCATACGGTTCCGGGACATACGGTTCCGGGACATACGGCGCCGACGCGGCGGGTGGGGTCGGCTGCACCCCGTACTGCGTGGGGGCAGAAGACTGCTGCCCGTACGGCGCAGCGCCCGGGACGGCGGGCGCCTCATACGGCTGCGGATACCCCGCCGGCACGGCCGGCATCGGCTCGGTGACATCGGTGTACGGATCGTCTTGCGCAGGCATTCCGCCCCGGCGCGCGTGATAGCCGCTCTCGGTCATGACCGCACCCCCTCTCGCGGCGTCGACGCGGCCAGCGGCGACCTGGACGGCGCTCCGTCCTCGTGACCGACAAACTCAGTCTCGTGCTCGGTCAGCTTCATGTAGGCGTCCTCCAGCGACACCTGCAGCGGCGTCAGTTCGTACAGCGTCCAGCCCTGCTGGGCGGCCATCATGCCGATGGACGCCGCGGGCACGCCGTGCACCTCCAGCAGCATGGGCTCCAGCGACTGCACCGTGATGCCCGGACGGACGAGCGCCGCGGTGATCTCGACGGCCTGCGGCGAACGGACGCGCGCGGCCTCGTCCGAGGAGTCGGCAATGAAGTCTTTCACCGACTTTTCCAGCAGCAGACGGCCTCGCCCCAGCACGATCAGATCGTCGGCGACCAACGCCATCTCGCTCATCAGATGGCTGGACAGGAACACCGTCTTGCCCCGATCGGCCTCGTGGCGCACCAGGTTGCGCACCCACAGGACGCCCTCGGGATCGAGGCCGTTGACCGGCTCGTCCAGAATCAGCGTCTTCGGGTCGCCGAGCAGCGCCACCGCGATGCCCAGGCGCTGTTGCATGCCGAGCGAGAAGCCGCCGACGCGACGGTTGGCGACGCTGCTCAGGCCGGTCATCTCCAGCACCTCGTCCACCCGCTTGTTGCCGATGCGCTGGGTGGCCGCGATCGCGCGCAGGTGGGCCCTCGCGCTGCGCGCCGGGTGCAGCGCCTTGGCGTCCAGCAGCGCGCCGACCTCGCGCAGCGGGGCGCGGTGGCGGGCGTATGCCTGGCCGTTGACCGTGGCGGTGCCCGACGTGGGATGGTCGAGCCCCATGATCAGGCGCATCGTCGTCGACTTCCCGGCGCCGTTGGGCCCCAGGAAACCGGTGACCGTGCCCGGCGACACCTGAATGGAGAGATGGTCGACTGCGACCTTGTCACCGTAGCGCTTCGTGAGCTGCTCGGTTCTGATCATGAAACCTCCGTAGCGTGGGAGAGACGGGGGGGCAACACCTGGTCAGCGATCCGGATCGCGGTCAGGGCCGGGGCGCATCGATTCCCAGATCTTCTTGCAGGTCGGGCACACGGGGAACCGCTCGGGATCGCGGGAGGGGACCCACATCTTGCCGCACAACGCGCGCACGGGGGTGCCCATGACCAGAGCCTCGGTGAGCTTCGCGCGGGGAACATAGTGGCTGAAACGGTCGCGATCCCCCTCTTCGTACAGGGGATCGATCCGTTCCTTGACCAGGGTCTGCGACCCCGGAGCCAGCTGACTCATGGCAATAGTGTAGACGGACGATGGCCTGGGGTTCCGTCACAGGGATCACGCGTGCGAGGATGGACCTGTGAATCCCACCGGTGGCTCCGTCCCAGCCGGGCCAGAGCGTGAAGATGCGCTGGATGCGCCGCTTGGGGACGTGCCTGCGTCCAGCGTGCCGCGCGGCGATGACGCCACGCCCGCGGAGACCACCGACACGCTGCACATCGTGATCCCCGGCCCACCGCCCGACGACCAGCCCATGCTGCCGCTGGGGCGGGACGCGCGCGCGGGGCTGGGCACGCTGGGCCAGGACGCGCCGAACGCGTCGACGCCGCGCCGCATCGGCCTGATCGCCGGCCTGATGCTGGGCGTGGTGGCGGTGGCGTTCGAATCGTTCGGCATCACCACCGTGATGCCGGCCGTCGTGGAAGACCTGGGTCACGTGCGGCTGTACGCCTGGGCGTTCACGATGTTCATGCTCGGGCAGGTGTTCGCGATCGTCGTGGCCGGACGCCTGTGCGACCGGCTGGGCGCGCTGCTCCCGCTGTGCGCCGGCATGGGACTGTTCGCGATCGGCCTGGCCAGCGCCGCGCTGTCGCCGTCGATGCACATCTTCATCTGCGCCCGACTGATCCAGGGCCTGGGCGGGGGTGCGCTGAACTTAGCGCTGATGGTCGTGGTGGCCGAGGCGTTCGACGAGCGCGCCCGGCCCAAGCTGATGACGGCCTTCTCGTTCTGCTACCTGCTGCCCGCCTTCGTGGGCCCGCTGGTGGCCGGGTACATCGCCGAGCGACTGAGCTGGCATTGGGTCTTCTGGTCGGTCATGCCCTTCGTCGTGGTCGCATCCGCGCTGGGCGCCGCCCCGCTGGCACGCCTGTACCGCAACCGCGCGCCCGCACAGTCGGAGCACGAACCCGTGCCGCTGTGGGCCGCCGGGCTGGCCGCAGGGGGCGTCGCGCTGATCCAGGCGTCGGGGCAGGATCTGGCCGACCGCGGCGTCGGCGTCCTCACCGTCGTGCTGGCGATCCTCGGCGTGGGGGGCGTGGTCGTGGCGCTGCCCAGGCTGATGCCGCCGCGCATCTGGCGCCTGGGTCGCGGACTGCCGGCCGTCATGGGCGCCCGCGGGGCGCTGGCCGGCGCCTTCTTCGCCGCGCAGAGCTTCATCACGATGTGTCTGTCCGAGACCCGCGGCATGGAGCTGCAGAACGCCGGCCTGGCCCTCACCGTCGGCGCGCTGGGCTGGGCGCTCGGCTCGCTGTTGCAGACGCAGTCGTGGCTGAAGCTGCGCCGCGACCAGATCATCGCGCTCGGCGCCGTCGCCGTGACGATAGGCCTGGCGCTGATGGCGCTGCTGGCCGGCTGGCGCAACTGCCCGCTGATCGTACTGGGCCTCGGGCTGCTGCTCACCGGCTTCGGCATGGGCATGGCCAGCGCCGGCACGTCGCTGGCGACGATGACGTTGTCGGCCCCGGAACGCATCGGCCACAACACGTCGTCGCTGCAGGTGGCGGACAACCTGGCCTGTGCCTTCATCGGCGGCATCGCCGGAACCCTGTTCGCCGGCCTGCACCACTGGCACTCGGCCGAATTCACGTTCGCATGGCTCTTCGGCGTCGTGTCGGCACTGGCGCTCATGGGCGTCTTCCTGTCACTGCGCATCGGCCCCGTGCGCAACACGACGGCGAACGTCGGCTGACGTCGACGCCTGCGCGACGCAATGCTAAGGTGCGCCAATTCGCTTACACTGAGCCCTGTGAGTGAAAACAATATGAACAACGACCCATGGGCGCGCCCGGAACCGGACACCGCCCCCACCGTCCCCGCACAGCCCACCACACCCCCCAACGGCTGGTA
>WRGV01000084.1 GCA_009787035.1 Propionibacteriaceae bacterium
CAGCATCCAGCCTGTCCGGATAGGCATCATCGTCGGGCGGCGGTGCCGCCAGTCCGGGTGCCGCGCTACGCGGGCCGGTGGTTGGCTCTGCCGGGATGTTCCAGGTCAACGGCATGAGGCACCCACCTTGCCGTCGATGTTGATCCGCAGCGCCTGGGCGGCGGCGTGGCGTCCGAACCCTGATGCAACCAGCGCCCGACCTGCCTCGATCCTGTCGTCATCGGATGCTGACGGGTCATACAGGACGCGGTGTGCGTCGTTCGGATTCAGCCCCAGATGTCGTAGATGCACGTACACGTCGGCACGGTTGCGATCCTCGTATACCTGGGCCTCCCGTAGGGTGGCGTCCGGGCTCAGCTCCGGTGGTGTGCGCCCGTACGGATACCGTAGCCGGTCGTATTGGCGTGACCACTGCCGATGATCGGCATACTCGCTTAGGCGCTTCCGCGCCTGGTAGATGTCCGTCTTCCTGTACGCGGCCATATTGGCCCGCACCTCGCAGCCGGGCCACGTGGGGATCAAGTCCACCAGGCGGGTCTTGTCAGTAGTGGCCTGTAGACTTGAAGCGTACGGATTCATAGCATCACGGGCGGCTCGGTCATCGACCGGGCCGCTTTGCTGTGTACTCATCGTGGATCACACCAGCGCTTCCAGGTCGCGGGCGTTGATGAGCCACAGCCCGCCAACCTTGCGGGCCTTCAGAGTGTGATCGGCGATGCGTCGCCGCACCGTCATGGGTGAGACGCCGAGCTTGTCGGCGGTCTGGTTGATCGTGAACGCGGTAGGGATCATGGCATCCGAACGGGTTCGCCGAGTCGTCTTGCTGTACTGTGACATTGCAGCTCTCCTACGGGTTGTCGCCCCCGCGCCGATTCTTACCAGGACTGGGCGCGGGGGCACTTCGTTGTTCTTCGTTGTTCTTCTGTAACCACGCTAGCTGACTACAACCGTGTAGTTACACACACGTCGTACACACGTCAGGCACAGCCCTGTGGACAATCCGGCGTCTCGGTGGTGCTGGTAGTGCCGGTGGGATGAAAACTGGAAGAAAACTGACCAAATTTGACGGAGCCCGGTTTGACTGGTGCGCACACAAGAGCTTGCGAAAAGCACAGATGATTATTAGCTTCCCTAGTCACAAAGGGGATTGTCGGCACCGTGACGCGTTGCATGCGGACTGTGTTCGCTCTGGGCGCAAACCACAGAATCGCTGTCAGTTGTGCCTGCTACACTACGCGCAACGACGCGACGCCTCGCCAGGTGGGACGACCGATGACCGGCCAATGATGCTCAAGCCGTGTGCGTCTGTCCGCCCTCGATGATGCTTGAGAGCTTGTCCACGACGTCGGCCATGTGGTCGCGGGCCACTTCCTGGTAGCGCATGGCCATGGCGGGCGTCGTGTGCCCGGCGATGGCTTGCAGTTCGCGCACGGTGGCACCAGCAACGGCGGCGTATGTCAGGCCGACGTGCCGGAGGTCGTGGAACCGGACGCCGTGCAGGCCGATCTTCGCGGCCCGTCGCTTCACCTGGCCCAACAGCTTGTCGCCGCTGATCTGGGCACCGTCCGGCCCGTAGAACAACAGGCCGTCGGGACCGATCTGGGCGTACTTGCGCACGTGCTCCTTGACGTCCTCCAGGATCGCGCCGGGGATAGGCACCGTACGGCGCCCGGCGTCGGTCTTTGGCTCGGCGGATGCCATGCGCCCGTCAGAGAGCCGCACGGCCTGACGGCTGATCTTCACCGTGCCTGCCTTGACGTCGATGTCCTTACGCCTGAGTTCCCGCACTTCGCCGGAGCGCAGCCCGCACCATGCGCCCAACAGCACGGCCAGACGCAACCGTTCAGGCATCGCGTCGGCCAGCATGGCCACCTGGGCAGGCGTCAGAGGATCGACCACGCGTCGCTGTGACGGTTTGCCCGCGCCGCGTACCTGGCACGGGTTCGTTTCGATCAGGCCGTCATCCTTCGCACGGTTGAGCATGGTTCGCAGCGTCGCGTAGGCGATGTCACACGCGCGGACGTGCTTGTGATCCAGGCCGCGCCACCACGCGGCCACCTGGGCCTTGTCGAGTTGCACCAACGGCACGTCACCCAGTGTTGGGACGATACGAAGGCGAACCTCTTGTGCATACCGGCGTCTCGTGTTGTCTCGTAGGGTCGCACTGTTCAGCCATTCGTCGGCGTAGCTGGCAACCGTGATCTTCAGCATGTCAGCTCGTTGCTGGGCGCGCAGGTCGGGCGGTGTCCACTTGCCGGAGTCGATCAGGGCACGCTCGTCGATCAGCCACTGCTCAGCGGCCATCTTGTCCCCAAACACGTTGGGCGCGTAGTGCCGCTTGCACTCGTGGGTGTAGGCCGCCTGCCAGCCCGCGCCGTGCTTGCGCAGCTGGCCCCACGGCCTGGCCCCTTTGGTCTTGCTCATCGTGCCCTCGTTTGGCGATTAGCTGGCGATTAGGAATGCACTTCGTGAGCAAGATTGTATCACCATGAGTAACCAAGCATGAACTGAATTACCTAGTCGCTACACATAAACGGGAAGTCAGATACATATATCACGAGACGCATAATTAGGGTTCAAATCCCTCCGTCACCGCCACGAGGATGGCCAGGCGCGATGCCTGGCCATTCGTGTATCCGGGCTCGATGCTCGCGGCCTGCAGGACGGCCTCCATGTCTTCCGCTAGGGCTTGATGGTCAGGCCGGTGAGTTTGTACGTGTCGTCGGCCTGCTGCGTCCAGACCAGGTCGACCTGGTAGGACGGCGCGGTCGCGTCGGGGCAGGTCAGGGTTCCGGACGCCTCCTGCGTGTCGCCGTTGGTCACGGTCTGCGTCCACTGCGTCGTGCAGGTCGTGGACAGCCCCAGCGGCGTCACCGCCTGCTCCAGGCCGTCCTGCGTCAGCCGGTTCTGCAGCTCCGGCGCCGCCATCGCGTACGCGGCGGCGTAGTCGCCCTGCTCCAGATTGTTCAGAAACACGTCGCTGCGCTGGGCGGGGCCGTCGGCGTCGCGCATGCTGATCGCGATCGCGATGATCGCGGCAATGATCACGATCGCGAAGATCGTCAGCGCGAGTCGGGCGCGCGAGGCAGGCTTACGGACGGACGCCGCCACCGGGGCGGGCGCCAGGTAGGCGTCCGCGGGCAGGTACGTCCCGTAGCCCGGCGCAGGCTGGTAGGTTCCGTAGTCAGGGCCCAGTGGGCCGGGTGCGGATCCGCCCGCTTGGAAGCTCGGACGCGGCTGGTTGTCGCTCATCGCACCCTCCTCGCCACAGTGCCCATGCAATGATCGTGACAGCATATTCTGAGATGATCATGTGGCGATCCTGTGGCGGTGGGTACGGGCGACTGCAACGCCGGCTGCGTCGTGACTACCGGATGATCCGTCCCATGCGCCAGGAGGCGAGGGTAGTGAGTAGGACCGCCAGGGCGAGCAGCACGCCGACCATGAGGCCGGCGCTCAGCGTGTGGCCGTTGACGCTCAGCTGCATGGCCAGGCCGTTCTGCAACGAGTCGCGGACCTGTTCGCGCGCGGGGCCCTCGGGCACCAGGTTGACGACCTGATCGATGGCCGGGGTCATGATGGGCCGGCGGATCATCGCGGCCCCCTGCGCGAACGGCAGCGTGGACAGCGACGAGATCACTGAGCTGGACAGCGACGTCGGCGGCACGTAGCAGAACGACAGGAAGCCCACGGCCGTCCCCATCGTGACGGCGTAGCCGCCGAACGAGCCCTGCGTCGCGGTGAACGTCACCAGCAGCGTGTTGAACGCCGAGAACGTCAGGCAGGTGATCAAGACCGCGCCGAGGCAGTACAGGTCTTGCAGCGGCGCGACGGTCGGCTGTCCCGCGATGAGCGCCCACACCTGCCCGGCGGCCAGCAGCACCACCGAGATCAGGAACGACACGCACAGCGTCGCCAGCAGATGCCCGGCCGCCAGGTGCCAGCGCCGCACCGGGGAAACCAGGTAGTCGGCGAAGCGCCCGGTCACCCGGTCGTCCACGAAGCCCATCAGCATGCCCAGCGACGACGTGAACGTCGCCAGGCCCGCGACCGACGAGAACAGCCACGCGTCGCACAGCGCGTGCGCCTGCGCGACCGTCGCGGCCGGGATCGAATCGGTCACCAGCCCGGTGATCATGTGCCGGTAGAAGACCAGAAACATGCAGAACAGCACCAGCGGCGACAGCAGCGACAAAAAGACGGTCGCGTGGTCGCGCCAGAAGACGCGCAGATTGCGCTGCGTCAGCGTCCAGACCAGGCTCATCGTGTCGTCCCTTCGCGGGTCAGGTTGAGGAAGACGTCGTCCATCGAGCCGTGGCGGTACTCGAAGTCGAGGACGTCGTCCCACAGGTGTGCCAGGATCTGCAGCGCATCGTCGGCGCAGCCGACCGGCAGGCGCAGCGGGTCGCCCTCGGCGCGTGGCGCGTCCAGGTCGACGTGGGGCACGAGCTGCTCCAGCAGCGGCCGGGCGGCCGCCTCGTCGCCCAGCCACAGGCTCAGCGTCGGCGAGCTGTGCTGCTGGCGCAACGCCGCGGGGGAGCCCTGCGCGGCGATCAGGCCGTGGTCGATGACGCAGACCAGGTCGGCGCGCTCGGTCTCGGCCATGTAGTGCGTGGTGAGGAAGACGGTCATGCCCTCGTGCTCGCGCACGCTCGCGATCGTCTGCCAGACCTGCTCGCGGCCCTGGGGGTCCAGCCCGGCGGTCGGCTCGTCCAGGAACAGCACGCTGGGCTGGTGCAGCAGCGCCCGCGCGATGTCCGCCCGGCGCTTTTGGCCGCCCGACAAGGTGCGATACTCCTGGTCGATGAAGTCGCCCATCTCCAGCAGCTCGCTCAGCTCGGCCGTCCGCTCGCGCCGGCGCGCGGGCGCGATGCGCTGCAGACGCCCCCGCAGNTCCAGGTTCTCGCGCACCGTCAGGCGCGGGTCGAGCAGCGCCGACTGGAACACGACGCCGATGTGGCGCCGGATCTGTTCGTCCTGTTCNCCGAGCCGGTGCCCGGCGATCGTCGCCTNGCCGCCGGCCGGGCGCAGCAGCGTGGTCAGGCAGTTGATGGTGGACGACTTGCCCGCGCCGTTCGCGCCCAGGAACGAGAAGAACGAGCCCTCGGCCACGTCGAAGCTGATGCCGCGCACNGCCTGCACGGGCCCGTACGACACCTGGAGGTCGCGCACGCTCACCGCGGTGGCCGGCTGGGCCTCCGGCTCGGGCTCCGGCTCGGGCTCCGGTTCAGGTTCGGACGGCTCGGGCTCGTCGACCCGCACGATGGGACATTCGTGCCCCGGCTGGCCCGACAGTGTGTCTTCGGTGTCCGAGAGGGGATACTCGGTGTCGTTTTGTCCCGGATCGGGGCGCACATCGACCCACGAGATGTCCAGCGCCGGCGGTTCGGGCTCCGGTTCAGGGGGCTCAGGCTCCGGTTCGGGCTCGGGCGGCTCCGTGTATCCGGTCACGGACGGCATCCACGACGGCGGCGCGACCTGCGGCGACACGGGCTCCAGCAGCCGGGCGATCAGCGCGTCCAGGCTGGCGATCCGGTCGGAATCGAGACCGGTGCGGTGCGGTTCTGGTGTCTCAGTCACGGACGGTCCATCCCAGGATGTGCACGTCGTCGAGCGCGATGGTTCGGATGCGCACGCCGGCGATGACCAGCACCACCGCGTCCGAGGCGGGCTCGACGCGCTCGACCACGAACTGCCGCGGCGCGCCGGACAGCCCCGTGCCCGCGAACTTGGCGTACGCCTCCTTGGCCACCCAGAATCGCGTCGCCCACGTGTCGTGGTCGCCGCCCAGGTCGTCCAGCAGCGTCCGTTCGGCGTCGGTGAACGCCAGCGCCCACGCGCTGTCGTCGCGGGCCGCGATGCGCTCCAGGTCGATGCCGACGGGGCCCTGTTCCGAGACGATGGCCGCGCCGATGGCGTCCTTGTGCGTCAGCGACGCCTCCAGCACGCCGGGGAACGGGCTCCCGTCGTCGCGACGCAGCAGCGGCTTGCCGGCCTGGTCGTAGGCGATGCTCACCTCGATCGGGTACAGGAAGGCGCCGTTGTCCCGCCGCTGCAGCACGAAGCGGGCGGCGTCGCGCAGCGCGACGCGGCCGGCGATGTAGTCCAGGCGTGCCTGTGCCGTGTGCGGGGTGTCGCGGCGGTCGCGGTCGGCCCGGTTCAGGTAGCGCATGCTGACGAACACCTGCGAGTGCGCGTTGGTCAGCGTGTCCCGGAAGACGAACACGCCCGGAGCCACCTGCTGGGCCAGCATCGCGGCGTCCGGATGGATCACGCTCTCCCACAGCGACAGCGGCATGTGGAGCCGCTGGTTGACCCAGCCGCGGATGATCGCCCACGGCGCCCCGTCGCGCAGGTACACCATGTCGCCCTGGATGAAGCTGTCGGTGATCGACCGGATGACGCAGAAGCAGTCGAACGTGCCCGACTGGTCTTCCATGTCCTGATAGAACGTCACGTCGCTGACCCGCACGGGGAAGCTGACGCGGTTGTCCTGCGCGAACAGGTGCAGGAACAGCCCGATGCACTGGCCCATCTGGTCGATGAGCGAGCCCTTGCCCGGGGCCTTTTCGGCGAGCATGCGGAAGCCGTGTTCGGCATACAGTTCGGGACGGACGCACGACCAGTAGGACGGGCCGTGGAAGCTGTACATGTGGTACTGCTCCTCGCGCGTGAGCACCGGGGCGACCGACGGCCCGATGGCCGCGATGGCGGAATCGATGAACTCGCGCGGCGGTTCGGGGTAGTCGTAGCCGAGCGTGACGTCGATCATCAGGTGTCCCGGGATGGTCAGCGACACGGTGTCCTGCGACTTCCAGAACCCCTTGACGACGCTGTGGAACGGCGTGCCGATCGAGATGAAGCTCATCGCCGTCATCGGCCCCAGCCGCACGACGTGCGCGCCCGGCACCTGTGCGGCCGCCAGCTCGCCCATGAGCTCCATGCTCATCGCCAGCGGCAGCACCGGCGACAGGTCGTCGGGGTGCGGCCAGCCGGGCGGCTGGGCGCACAGCGAGTGGTCGATGACGTACGGGTGCTCGTCCAGCGACAGGTCCAGCGGCACCTCGAAGCGCGTCCCGGCCCGGTTGGGGACGGACGGCGCGGGCGGCGCCTGCGGGACGGACGCCTGCG
>WRGV01000085.1 GCA_009787035.1 Propionibacteriaceae bacterium
CCCTGCGCCGCGAACACCCGGCCCTGGCGACCGGCAGCGTCCGCTTCGTCGGCGAGAACCGGAAGCACTACCTCGGCTACGTCCGTCAGCAGGGTGACGAGCGCTTCTTCGTTGAGTGCAACCTGTCCGCGCAACCGCTGCGCCGCCACAGCGTCCCCGGATGCTTCGAAAAGCTCCTGACAAGCGACGACACGGTGAGCCTGGACGGCACGCTGCGTCCGTACCAAGGCAACGTCTACCGCATCCTCCACTGCTAGCACTGCTAGCATTGCTAGCGTGTGAGGTCAGGAGGTTGCCATGTCGACGACGTTGACAGTACGAGGTCTGGACGAAGCGACGAAGCGTGCGCTGCGCCTGCGTGCTGCGGAGCACGACCGTTCCATGGAGGCCGAGGCTCGCGCCATTCTCATGGATGCGGTGGCGCGGCCACTGACGGGTGCCGAACTGTTCAGGCAGGTGCGCGAGATCGTAGAAGCCAACGGAGTGTTTGCCGAGGACGAGTTCGACGATGTGCGTAGTCATGACATGGCGCGCGCGGCCGACTTCGGGTGGGACGAATGATCGTTCTGGATACGANCGTGATCTCTGAGTGGTTGCGTCCGTATCCGAGCCCGACAGTGACCGGATGGTCAGAATCCATGGTCGGTCAACCGGTGCATACGACTGCGGTGACGGTGGGAGAGTTGCGATACGGCGTGGATCGTCTGCCCGATGGCCGACGGAAACGGGAGCTGGCTGAGACCGTCGACAGTGTCTTGACCAGAATAGGTCGGGATAACGTGGTGCCATTCGATCGCGGCGCCGCCGAGATGCTTGGTGTCATCCTGGTGACCCGTGAGCATATGGGCCGTCCCATCGATTTGGCCGACGCTCAGATCGCCGCGATCTGCCGGTCCACCGGCGCCACGTTGGCCACGCGCAACACCGCAGACTTCGAGGGTCTGGGCCTGACGCTGATCAATCCGTGGGGGTGGACGGCCGACTGACGGCCACGTTCCCGGTGTCGCGGTGCGCAGGCCGATTGGGCAACAGCAGCGCGACGAGCGCTGATGCGGCGCAAATGCCGCCGCAGACCAGCAGGACGACAGCGTCGCCGTGCAGTGCGGCGGCGTCTGGGGCAGCACCGTCGGCCGCTGCGGAGCCGGTCTGGGCGACGGCGACCGTGACGAGCGCGGCGATACCGATCGCTGAGCCGAGCTGGCGGGCCAGGCTGAACAGGCCCGAGGCCAGTCCGGCATCGTCCGGCGTGACGGCCGCGGTGGCCGCGCGCGTGGTGGGTACGACGGCCAGGCCGAGGCCGACGCCCGTCACGATCAGCGGCCCCAGGATGTTCGCCGCGTAGCTGGGGTGGGCACCCAGCAGCCCGAGCCAGACGTATCCGACGGCGGCGACGACCAGGCCGATCGCGATCAGGTAACGCGCTTGGATCCAGGTCATCAACTGCATGGCGGCAAACCCGGCCACCACCGAACCGAGCACGAACGGCACCAGCGCCAGCCCCGAGGACAGCGCGTCGTTGCCCAGGTCGCTTTGCAGGATCATCGACACGAACAGCGTCGAGGCGGTCAGCACGGTGCCGTTGAGTGCGAGGATGACGCTGCCGGGGGCGATGCCGGGCAGGCCGAAGATGCCCAGGCGCACCAGCGGCTGCGCGACGCGTGTCTCGATCGCGACGAAGACGGCCACCAGCATGGCGCCACCGATCAGGCAACCGAGCGTGAGCGGCGTCGTCCACCCGTGCTGCTGGGCGTTCGCGAAGCCTTCGATGAGCGCGCCGATGGCGACGGTGATGGTGACGGCCCCGGCGACGTCGAGACGTTCGCCGACATGTCGGCCGGCGTCGGGGTTGAGCAGTCTGACAACGCCGATGAGCAGCCCGATGCCCACCGGCACGTTGACGAACATGACCGACCGCCACGACAGCTCCTGCGTGAGGAACCCGCCGATGACGACGGCGATCGTGACGGCGACGGCGGTGACGCCCTGGTAGATCGTCAGCGCCCGGTTGCGGGCCGGGCCGTCGGGGCGAGCCGCCACGATCAGGGCCAGGCTGGCTGGGGACAGCACCGCACCGCCTAGGCCCTGCACGGCGCGGGCCGCGTGCAGCATGGTCGCGCTTTGGGCCAGCCCGCCGGCGAGGCTGCCCAGGACGAAGACGGCGATTCCGATCACGAGTACCCGGCGGCGCCCGTACAGGTCGCTGGCGCGCGCTCCGAGCAGCATGAACCCGCCGAGGGTGAGTAGGTACGCGTCCACGACCCACTGCTGGCCCGCCCCGGACAGATGCAACGCGGCCCCCATCGCCGGCAGCGCGACATTCACGATCGAGGTGTCCATGACGGTCATAAATCCGCAGATGCTGGCCAGCCAGACGATGGCCGCACCCGGGGCGCCGGTGCGCAACAGACTCGGTTGCGAGGTTTCGGACGAGATGTCGGTGCCGTGCGCCATGGTGACGCTCCAATCTATCAACGATAGGGAAACCTCATCGTTCCACTATCGGTGATAGATTGTCAAGTGTGGGTCAGCTGACACGGGAGCACATGGTCAGCGAGGCGCTCGATCTTTTGGACGAGGTCGGCCTCGACCAGGTGACCACGCGCGCGCTGGCGCAGCGGCTCGGCATCAAGCAGCCGTCCCTGTACTGGCACTTCACAAGCAAGGACGAGCTGCTGACGGCGATGGCCGCGGCCGCCATGGCCCCGCATGCCCAGTTCCCGCTGCCGGTGCCGTCCGACGACTGGCGGGCGTGGTTCATGGACAACTATTCGAGCTTCCGCCAGACCCTGCTGCTTCACCGCGACGGCGCGAAGCTGCACGCCGGCAGCCGTCCGGCCGGAGAAGGCCTGGAACGCACCGCGGCGAAGGTCGACTTCCTCGTCGCCGCAGGACTTCCCCGGGTCTCAGCCGAGGCGGCGATGCTGGCAGCCAGTCGCTTCACCGTCGGCAGCGTGCTCGAACAACAGGCGGACGCCGAGCGGGCGCCCAACGAGATGCCGATCGATCACGATCAGGCCTTCCGGGCCGGCCTGGGCCTCATCATCGAGGGCCTCGCTCAGCAAGGATGAAGGGCCTGGTCAGTTGCTCCCGGCAGGCGTCGGCGGCAATGCGGGAAGCGATCATTCTGCGGAGTCGGGTTTGATCAGCCGCATGGCCTCGATCGACCCTGCAGCCCTGACGTCGAACGTGGCGGTGGCGGCGCACCCGGCCGCGCGGCCCAGTTCGGCGATCAGGGCATCCGGGAAGTCACAGCCGCATGCCGTCGCTGTAGTGATACGTCCGGCCGCCGTAGTTGATCACGTGGCCGCTGTGGTCGGTCGAGGTGCCGCCGGGCGCGCGCACCAGCCGCGGGCACCCAGCTGGGACGCGATCGCCCGTCCGATGCCCTTGTTCGCTCCCGTCGCCAGCGCTGTCGCCATGACATTCGCCTCCATCACCCATTCAACAAGGAATTACGGCCCCAACAGCGCCAGGGGGACGACGGCGACGCCGTCACGGCGGCGGTAGGCATAGGGGCCGGCGGTCAGGCACACGCGATCCACGACGCGGTCGCCCAGCTGGTCGCGGAGCCAATTGAGGTGGCGCACATCGTGATCTGAGGCGCTGCCCGCAAGCTTGACCTCGATGGCGACGACGCTGCGGTCCCCGGTCTCGACGATGATGTCGATTTCGTGCGCCGTGTTCTGGGTGCGCAGATGTCCCACGGTGGCGCCGGCGGCCTCTGCGTACACCCGCACTGACTGGACAGCCAGCGACTCGAACAGCGCGCCGAGCCAGGTGTTGGTGTCGGGACGCGCCGTCACCCGCGCACCATCGCCGCGCAGCAGGGCGTCCCGGCGCACGTTGACCAAGCGCGCAGCCAAGGCGGGATCGACGAGGTGATGCGTCGGCGTCTTGGTCAGCCGGGCCAGCGGTGCGAAGGTGGGAATCCAGGCGGGCACGGGATCGAGCACGAACAGGCGGATGAGGTGCTCACGATAGGCGGCAACCGTTTGACGTGCCGGCTTCGCGGACTCGCCAGGCGTTGCGGCATCCAGAATGGCGGAGTAGGTGGCATCGGTGCCGGTCGCTGCCGCGTACGCCGCAAGCCAACTGCGCAATTCGTCCGGTCGTCGGACGATGGCGTCATTCTCCGGCAGCTCGTGCTCGACGATGCGAGTCAGGTAGCTGTCGAGCTGGATGGAGCGGGCCTCGTCCGGCAGATCGCGGACCCCAGGAAAGCCGGAGCGCAGAATCTCGTCGACATACTGCGGCAAGGCGACATCGGTCGCCCCCTCGATGGTCGCCTGCTCCCCGGCGAGCAGAGCCTTCAGCGAGACGGTTGGCTGTGCGACCTGGCGCTCAAACAGCGACAAGGGACGGAGGCGGAACGAGACGATACGTCCCGCCCCGGAGTGGATACGCACTCCGGGCGCTACGCCGGCCGAGCCCGTGAGCAGGAAGCGACCGCCCGTCGCATCCTCGTCAGCGGCTTGGCGCACTCTGTCCCAGACGCTGGGTTCCAGTTGCCATTCGTCGATCAGTACGGGCGGGGGCAGTTGGACGGCAAGGTTGTAGTTGTCGGCCGCCATGCGGCGCTGGTTCGGATCGACCAGATTGAGGACGGTGGCGGCCCGCTGCCTCGCAGTCGCCGTCTTGCCGACACCCTTGGCACCCTCGATGGCGATGGCGGCCAGGTGCGGAAATAGCTTGTCAAGCGCCTCATCGAGGATGCGTCGTCGGTATGCCATGCCTAGAATCTAACATCTCAACAGGACTCTATCTAACATTTCAACGAAGTTCTGTCTAACATCTCAACCACTTGCGGGCTCGGCGTCAGGCGAGGTCGTCGAGATGGTTCTCGCGGACCAGGACGACTGGGACCGCTACCAGGCGGCTCAATGGTTCACCATGCGCACCTGGCTAGACACACATCCGAACGACGATCTGGCCGACCAGGTGCGTACCGAATTGTCCGTCGAACCCGCCCGCTATGCGCAATACACAAGGGAATACCTAGGCTGGGGCGTCTTCGCTCTGCGCCGACGTCCAGCTGATTCGGCATACTGATGCGCGGGACGCTATCCGGTACTGGGCTCTGAGGTGGGTGCAGGAAACTCAAAGAAAACTATTCGGGTCAGCAGGCTTCGTTATCAGGCGAGATCGGACGACGGCAGCACGTCGAACCAGGTGAACGGGTGGCGTCCGGACAGCAGGGCCGCCAGGTGCGGGTGCCCGGGCATGAGCGGCAGCTCCCAGTCGGGCCAGCGGCAGATCTTGACGAAATGCTCGTGCACCAGCTCCCAGTCGTCGTCGCAGAGCCAGCCCGGGGGGCAGGTCGCGGACGTGCGCGCGGGGACGTCCGCGTAGAAGTCCGAGTCGTCGCGGGGCAGCGATTCGCCCATCGCCCAGGCCGGCGCCATGACGACCTCGTCGAAGAAACAGCCGGGACGGTCGAACGGCAGCACGCCATTCTCGATGCCGCGGACGACCTCGTGGCAGCGGCGCGAGGCAGCCTGTGCCCAGGCGCGGTTTTCGTCGATGCGCATCATCACGCGCAGGTCGAACGCGTCGAAGGGCGGCACCTCGTAGAGGGGGCGGGAGGACGGATCGTCCAGCCACGTCGCGATCGAGACGTTGCCGAAGAACGTCAGACTCATGGCCAGCGCCAACGCCTGGCGCGGGGTGAGCGTGGGGCAGTCGCGCCAGGCCACCGCGATGTGCCGGACGAACTCTGCTGCGTTGGCAAGCTCGGATTCCGCACTGTCGAGCACCGCTTCGCACGCGATGCGCGTCGCTGCGCTGACGCGCTCTGGGTGTTCCTCCCAGTTGTGCCAGGTCGTCGGGCTGACGCCCGCCTCCGCGGCGGCCTCGGTTTGGGACATGCCGAGGGACATCCGACGCCGCTTGCGCTCGTTCATGCATCTACCCTAGCCCGCTGGCGTTCCCGTGCCCATCGGGCGTGGTCGCCGGGACATGCACCAGTGTTTCCACAAGGGCCCCCAGAGGTCCGAAATCGGCGCTCACTCGCTGCGCAGGGCCTCGACGGGGTCGCGGCGCGACGCCGCGGAGCTCGGAATCAACCCCGCCACGAACGTCAGCAGCATCGAGATGGCGATCAGGGCGACGGCGGCGACCAGNGGCAGGCGCGCGANGTCCTTGATGTTGTACAGGTGGTTGATGATCGGGTTCGCGATCAGGCACAGCGCGACCGTGATCAAGACGCCCATCACGCCCGCGACGAAGCCGACGATCAGCGTTTCCGCGTTGAACACGTTGCCGATATTGCGCTTGCTGGCGCCCAGGGCGCGCAGGATGCCGATCTCTTTGCGCCGCTCCAGCACCGAGATGTAGGTGATCACGCCGATCATGATCGACGAGACGACAAGGGAGATCGACACGAACGCGACCAGCACGGCCGAGATCTTGTTGACGATGTCGGTCACCGAACTCATCAGCGTGCCGACGATATCGGTGTACGTGATCACCTTGGACGACTGATCGGTCGCGGTCATCCGCGCGTTGTACGCGTCCAGGATGTTGATCACCTGCTGTTTGGCCGCGAAATCTTTGGGGTAGATGTCGATGCTTGACGGCGTCGCCGGGTCGGCATATCCCAGCAGCTGCAGATTCGAGTCGAGCGAATTGGTCTGGTTGTTCATCATCGACATCAGCAGCGTGGTCAGCTGGCTGGGGTCCATCTTGAACGAGATCAGCTGGCTCAGCTTGCTCGGGTCGAGCTTCATGGCCGACGATAGCTGCGCCTTCATCTGGGACATCGTCGACTGCATCGCCACGCTGAGCTGCGTCTGCAGCGCGTTCATCATGGACGACAGTTGCGTCTGCATTGTCTGCTGGAGATAGCCGGTCATCGCGGTGGCGATCTGCTTCTCCACGCTGGTCAGATCGAGCGCCTGCGTCAGCCGGTTCATAAACGTCGCCTGCACCGACGGCTGGTTGAACCACTGCGTGAACGAGGCGACCACAGCGTCCACCCCCGGGATCGTCGGCAGGTTCGGCAGCGCGGTCGGCAGTGCGGTGGGCAGGGACGTCGGCAAGTTGGTCGGCCAGGACGTCGGCAGGGACGTCGGCAGTGTGAAGCTGGGCGCCGCGGACGAGGCGGGTGCCGACGATGCGGGTGCGGACGA
>WRGV01000086.1 GCA_009787035.1 Propionibacteriaceae bacterium
GATGGTGCGTCGGATCGCCTCGTCCACCCCCCTGCCCGTCATGGGCGTGGGCGGCATCATGACCCCGGCCGACGCGGCGGCGATGATCGACGCCGGGGCCTGTCTGGTGCAGGTCTTCACGGGATTCATCTACGCCGGCCCGGCGCTGGTGGTCGGCGCCAACCGCCGCCTGCGCCACACGGGCCACCAAGGGAGGACACGATGATTGATTTCCAGACGCGCCTGGCCGCGGTCTGCGCCGCGCGCGGACGCCTATGCGTGGGCGTCGATCCGCACGGGGCCACCCTGGCCGGATGGGGGCTGGACGACGACCTGGGCGGCCTGGAGCGCTTCAGCCGCGGCCTGGTCGCAGCGCTGGCCGACCAGGTGGCCGTCTTCAAGCCGCAGTCGGGGTTCTTCGAGGCGTATGGTCCGCGCGGCCTGGACGTGCTGGCGCGCGTGCTGGGCGACATCGCCGCGGCGGGTGCGGTCAGCATCCTGGACGTCAAGCGCGGCGACATCGGCTCGACCATGGCGGCGTACGCGCGCGCCTACCTGTCCGACGGGGCGGAGCTGGCCGCCGATGCCATCACCGTCAGCCCGTACCTGGGCTTCGGCTCGCTGACCCCGGCCGTCGAGCTGGCCGCGCAGACCGGGCGCGGCGTGTTCGTCCTGGCTCGCACGAGCAATCCCGAGGGCGCGCAGGTGCAGGATGCGCTGGCCGGTGGCATCAGCGTCGCCCAATCGATCGTCGACCAGGCCGCCACAGCGAATACCAAGCTGGGTGCGGGCGTCGTCCATCTGGTGCTGGGCGCCACGCATGCCGAGCTGGGCGTCGACCTGGCGGGCTTCGACGGATGGGTGCTGGCGCCGGGCATCGGGGCGCAGGGCGGGCGCATGTCGGACCTGGCAAGGCTGTTCGGAGCGGCGGTGGAACGGGTGCTGCCCAGCGCGAGCCGCGAGGTTGCTGCGGCGGGGCCCGATCAGCAGGCCTTGCGGCAACGGACCGCAGAGTTGGTCGTTCAGGGTGCCGGGCTAAGCTAGTCACAGCGCAGTCATGGTGGGGGCAACCCCCTCCAAGAGAAAATGCCAGTTTGTGGGGTATGCTGAGATGACCCCCATGGCTCAACAACTAGGAACAAGGGAGTATCTGCTGTGGCGATTCCGACACTGTCTGATGAACAACTTCAAGCCGCGCGTAAGGCTGCCACCGAAGCCCGCCGCGCGCGCGCTGACTTGAAGACAAAGGTTCGCACGGGGGAGATCAGCCTCGCCAAGGCTCTGGATGTCGCGGAGAGCGACGAGATCTTGGCGCATATCCGCGTTTCGGACCTGCTGAAGGCCCTGCCGCGCGTGGGTGAGAAGCGTGCGGCTGGCATCATGACCCGGCTGAACATCGCGTCCAGCCGTCGCATCCGTGGGCTTGGCAAGCACCAGCTGCTGGCCCTCAAGGAGGAGTTCTCCTGATCACCGAGCGACACCTGTCCGGTCATCCCGGGCAGGTGTTCGTCATGTGTGGGCCGAGTGGGGTCGGCAAGGGGACGCTGGTCGCCGCGGTTCGCGCGCGGCTGCCCGGCGTCGATCTTTCCGTGTCCGCGACGACGCGCGCGCCTCGGCCTGGCGAGCAGGATGGTCGCGAGTACTTCTTCGTGACCGATGCCCAGTTCGACGAGCTGGTGGCCACCGACGCCTTGCTGGAGTGGGCGCAGTACGCGGGCACGCGCTACGGCACGCCCCGCCAACCGGTGCTGGACGCGGTGGCGCGCGGCCGCGACGTCATCTTGGAGATCGAGGTGCAGGGCGCCCGGCAGGTGCGCCAGCGGCTGCCGCAGGCGACGTTTGTCTTCATCGCGCCGCCGTCGCTGGACGAGCTGCGGGCCCGCCTGGTCGGACGTGGCACGGAGAGCCCCGAGCGGGTGGCCACGCGCCTGGCGGTCGCCGAGTCGGAGCTGGCCTGCGTCGGCGAGTTCGATGTCGTCATCGTCAACGACGAGGTGGATCGGGCTGTGGACCAGCTGGTAGAGTTGATCAGTCGTAGTAGGGCCGCTGGCAGCACGTCGGCGCCCGTCGAAGGAACCCACGAAGGCGAAGCATGAGCACTCCTGAAGGCATCACCAACCCCCCGATCGACGACCTGCTGGGCCACGTCGATTCCAAGTACCGTCTGGTGCTGTTCGCCGCCAAGCGTGCGCGCCAGATCAACGCGTACTACTCGCAGCTGGGCGAAGGCCTGCTGGAGAACGTCGGGCCGCTGGTCGAGTCCGTGCCGCAGGAGAAGCCGCTGTCGATCGCGCTGCGCGAGATCAACGCCGACCTGTTGGAGTACCACGAGATCGACCCGCAGGCCGAGGCCGACCTCAAGGCTCAGGTTGTCATCGATCCGAAGTTCACGTTCAGCGACGACAACTTCGCGGACATCCTGCCCGCCTGAGTCGCCGCAATGGGCAGAATCGTCACGGCCGAATCGGTCACGCAGGGGCATCCGGACAAGGTCGCGGACGCCATTTCGGACGCCGTCCTGGACGCCATGTTGGCGCAGGATGTCACCTCGCGCACGGCTATCGAGACGTTGGTGACCAACGGCGCCGTGGTCGTGGCCGGGGAGGCGACGACCGAGGCGTACGTCGAGATCCAGGATGTGGCGCGCGATGTGATCACGGGCATCGGGTACGACAATCCGGCGCGTGGTCTGGATGGGCGTTACTGCGGCGTCCTGGTGGCGCTGAACCGGCAGTCGCCGGATATCAGCATGGGCGTCACGGATTCGTGGGAGGCCCGGCACGGCGTGGCCGTGGATGGGTTTGACCGCCAGGGCGCCGGCGACCAGGGCATGATGTACGGGTTCGCGTGCGACGAGACCGCGTCGCTGATGCCGCTGCCGATCGATCTGGCGCATCACCTGGCGCAACGGCTGGCCGCGGTGCGCCGTGACGGCACGCTGGCGTATCTGCGTCCGGACGGGAAGACCCAGGTTGGTGTCGAGTATGCGGCCCCGGGCAAGCCGGTGCGGCTGGACACCGTGGTGGTGTCGGCGCAGCACGATGCGGGCGTGCCGCAGGATCGGATCGCCGCGGATGTGCTGGAGCACGTGGTGGCCCCGGTGCTGGCCGGGTATGAGCTTGATTCCGCGGGCATGACCGTGCTGGTCAACCCCACGGGGCAGTTTGTGGTGGGCGGCCCGTTGGGCGATTCGGGCCTGACCGGCCGCAAGATCATCGTGGACACCTACGGCGGCGCAGCCCGGCATGGCGGGGGCGCGTTCTCGGGCAAGGATCCGTCCAAGGTCGACCGCTCGGCTTCGTATGCGGCCCGGTGGGTTGCGAAGAATGTGGTGGCCTCCGGGCTGGCCAAGCGGTGTGAGATCCAGGTGGCGTACGCGATCGGCAAGGCGCGCCCGGTGGGTCTGGCGCTGGACACGCAGGGCACGGGTGCGGTGCCGGATGAGCGGATCCTGGCGGCGGTGGCGCAGGTCTTCGATCTGCGTCCGGCGGCGATCATCGATGCGCTGGACCTGTTGCGGCCGATCTACCAGCTGACGACGTGCTACGGCCACTTCGGCCGCGATCTGCCCGAGTTCACCTGGGAACGCACCGATCGCGCCGAAGCCCTCAAGGCGGCCGTCCGCGCCTAGACACTGATGCCGCGCCAGATCACCCAGAGGGCGGCGGCGACGCAGGCCAGCAGGCCGGACACGGGCCAGCCGATTTCATGCCAGCCGATTCGGAGTATGCCGGCCTTGCTGTAGGCGCTGATGGTGACCCCGATGCCTCTTGCGCGTTCGGCGGCGGTGCGGGGATCCGCGTCATCGTGGACTCGTTTCGCGCCGGACAGGGGGCCGTCGCCGTGTGGCCCCACTGTGTCGCCGGTCGAGGCAGGGTGTTCAGTTTCGTGGCGCACATGCGCAGGGCGCGGTGCGGATGTCCATTCGGCGGCTGTGAGCGTAATGGGCTCTGCGTGCTGGTGTTTCCGCTGGGTGTTGTCTTGCGGATCTAGTAGAATCAAACGTATGTTCGATACGGTGGAGATGCTGGAAGACGCGCGGCAGATCATGCGCGAGTACGTCTGGCTGCGCGCCGAGATCGACGAGATGGAGGCCCGGGCGAACGACCTGTTGGGCAAGGCGGTGTTGGCCTACGAGTGCCTGGATGATCTGCCCGAGCACCAGCGGCCCGACCGATACCGGGTGACCAGGCTCGGGGGCGCCAGTTCGGGGAAGACCTGATCGGGGAGCTGTCGATGGCGAACCGCTGCTCCGAGGGCGCAGCACGCATCCTGGTGGATGCGGTGGCCACGCTGATGCACCGGTTGCCCGGCTGCTGGGCCCGGGTCGCCGACGAGACCGTGCGGGCACCGCTGTGGCAGGCCCGTAGGATCGTCCAGTCCTGCGCCGGATTGGACGACAAGCAGCACCGACAGGTCGATGCAGGGGTCAGCCCCGGCCTGGGTGCGCTGCCGCCGAAGCGGCTGTTCGAGGCGGTGACGGCGCAGGTCACGAACGCCGACCCGGACGGGGCGCGCCTGCAAGCCAGGCGTGCCGAACGCTTCGCTCGCACCGGCGGCGACAGGCTCGACCCGATGACCGGGTGGGTGTGCGCGAGGACGGACCGCGCCGACGCGATCTTCCTGGACGCCACCTTGCAGCTGATCGCCGATGCCCTCGCGTCGCAGGGCGATGACCGCGACCCGGACCAGCGCCGTGCTGCCGCGGTGGGCATCATTGCGAACCCGGCCGCTGCGGTGCAGCTGATCGGCGTGCACACCACCCGCGGCATGATCAACCCGCCCGCCAGCCAGGCAGACGCCGCCGCCGTCATCGACGAAGCCAAACACCTACCCCCGCTGGTGCCACACACGCACCTGTACGTGCACGTGTGCGCCGACACTCTGGACGACCCGGACGGGATCGCCCGCGTCGAGGGCATCGGTCCGGTGCTGCTCGACCAGGTCAAACAGCTCACCGCCGGCTCCCGGGTCCGGGTCACCAAGACGGTGTACGTCGGGGATGGCTCGGTCGGGGTGGACGCCTACGAGATCCCCGATCAGATTCGCGAACAGGTCATCGCTCGCGACCGGTACGCGCTGGCCCCCTGGTCATCGGTCCTGGCCCGCCGCCAAGACCTCGACCACATCGAGCCGTATCGGGAAGGCATCCCCAACCAGACCCGCCCCGACAACCTCGCCCCGCAGTCGCGCAGCTTCCATCGCTGGAAAACCCACGCCGGGTGGCGCGCCATCCCCCTGCGCCCCGGGGCGATCCTGTGGATCAGCCCCACCGGGCAACTCGCCACAGTCGACAACACCGGCACCCATCCCCTGCGAACCTGAACGGTGGCTAGACCGGCGCGTTCGGTGTGGGCGTGAACCCCAACCGTATGGAGAGATTCTGCGCCAGGTGGTTCTCGGTGGTGGCGAACAGGTCGAGTCGGTCCGCGCCCAGTCGGGCTCGGGTCACGCGCTCGGCCTCAGCCGACCGCTGCCGGATCGACCTGCACGCGGACGACGCCGTCTGCCTTGCGCGACGAGCGCAGGGCCAGGCCGGCCTTGACGGCCTTGATCAGCGCCGCGCCCTGGGGCAGGGGGGCGCGCCAGACGATGCGCTGCTGGTCGAGCCCGCCGCCCGGGCCGGTGCGGGGCAGTTCGACGGGGCCGAGCAGCTCGGCGCCGTCCGGGAGGACGACCGCCTGCGCCAGGTCGCGCAGCGGATCCGGCTCGCCGTCGGCCTGGATGAACCGGACGGCGGGCGGGAATCCGGCGGCTGCCCGGTCGGCCAGCTCGCGGGCGGCGAAGCCGTCCGGATCGACGCGGATCAGCGCCTGGATGGCCCGTTGCGACGGCTCGCCCACGACGCACACCGTGCCGCCGTCGGCGCCGGGACGCACCAGCGCCACCGCCGTCAGCCAGCGGCGCAGCGCCTCCTCCGGGGCGCGCAGGTCGTCGCGCTGCAGCAGCACGGCGGTGTCGAGCAGCACGGCGGCGGCGTACCCGGCCTCGGGTGCGGGCTCGGCCCCCGGCGTGCATACGACCAGCGCCGGCTGCGGGCCGACGCGGGCGACCACGTGGTCGCCGGAGCTGTCGATCAGCCGGTAGCCGGGGAAGGCCCGGCCCAGCTCCTCGGCCGTGCGCGTCGAGCCGATGCGCGGGGCGCGCAGCTCGTGACCGCCGCAGGTGGGGCAGACCCAGTGGGCGACGGGACGTCCGCACCAGCCGCAGGCCAGCGTCCGTCCCGGACGCACCTGCACCGGGCCGTGGCAGATCTGGCAGCGCACGGGCGCGTGACACCGGGCACAGGCCAGCGCGACCACATAGCCGGCGCGGGGCACCTGCACGAGCACCGGCCCGGCGGCCAGCCCCGTCCGGATCGTCTCCAGCGCGTCGTGCGGCACACGCGCGGCCCGAGCAAGCGGGTCGCGCTCCAGCGCGGCGTCCCAATCGGCGGCCGCCCGCACCAGCGGTGCGCGGTGCCGTGCCTGGGCCCGGGTTGAGGCGATCGGCATCGCCCAGCCGCGCTCGACCCACTGCTGGGCCTCGCAGCTGCGGGCCACCGATACCAGCAGCAGCGCCGCGCCCTCCTGCACGACGCGCAGCGCGGCGATGTCGCGGGCGTGGGGGTATGGGGCCCGCGGCTCGGCGAGCAGATCGTCGCCGTCGTCGACGACCACGACCAGCCCGAGCCGGTGCACGGGCGCGAAGACGGCCGAGCGTGTGCCGAGCGCAACCAGACAATGCCCGCGTGACAAGCTGAGATAGTTGCGGTAGCGGGCCGCGGGGCCCAGCCCCTGGTGCAGCACAGCCACCGTTCCGGTGCCCAGGGTGGCCTCCAGCGCGGCCCGGCAGCGGTCCAGGTCGCGGGCATCGGGCACGACGACGGCGGCACCGCGTCCCGACGCCAGCGTGGCCACCACGGCCTGCGTGACCCCGCGCGTCCAGTCGTCGGTGCCTGCGCCGTCGCAGCGCCAGGCCGGGTCGACCTGCCAGCAGGCGCGCACCGACTGGCCGGTCTGCAGCGCGTCCAGCCACTGCTGGCCGTTCGGATAGTCGGACAGGCCCGCGGGCGGCATCGCGTCCAGCCTCGGCTGCTGCCAGGCGGGCGGGGC
>WRGV01000087.1 GCA_009787035.1 Propionibacteriaceae bacterium
AGTCCGGGTCGGGGCGCCACACCGCCCGCCCCACCGGCAGCACCGGCATCGGCTGCTCGGGCTCCACGATCTGCACGGTGTTGAGCGTCAGGCGGAACCGGTCGCGCATGTCGGCCAGCCCGACGACGACGCCCGGGCCGGGGTCGGCGGTGAACACCAGCCGCACCGGATCGTCGCGGTCACCGATGCCCAGCGGATGGATCTCCAGCGACGGCTTCGCNGTGGTCAGGCTCGGGCAGACCTCCAGCATGTGCGCGCCCAGGATCAGCTCNTGCCCGGGGACGAGGTTGTAGGTGTAGTCCTCCATCAGCGACGCGCCGCCGGGCAGCCCCTGGCCCATCACCTTGGCCAGGCGGACGAGGATGGCCGTCTTCCAGTCGCCCTCGGCGGCGAAGCCGTAGCCGTCGGCGGTCAGCCGCTGCACCGCCAGGCCGGGCAGCTGCTCCAGCGCCCCCAGGTCTTCGAAGTTGGTCGTGAACGCCGTCGCGCCGTGGGCCTGCAGGAAGGCGCGCAGCGCCAGCTCCTGCCGGGCGCCGTAGACCAGGCTGGCATGCCGGTCGCCGCCGCGGCGCAGCTGCGGGACGACGTCGTACTCGTCCTCGTAGGATGCGGCCAGCGCCTCGGCCTCGGCATCCGCGACGTCCCGGATCGCGGCCACCAGGTCGTTCACGCCGTAGGTGTTGACCGACACGCCGAACACGCGCTCGGCCTCGACCTTGTCGCCCTCGGTGACGGCCACGTCGCGCATGTTGTCGCCGAAGCGGATCAACCGCAGGTGGCGGCCCTCGTCGAAGGCCAGCGCCGCGCGCGCCCACGTGGCGACGCGAGCGACGACCTCGGGGTTGTTCAGCGACCCGACCACCGTCTTGCGCGCCAGCCCCAGCCGCGTCTCCAGGTACGCGAACTCGCGGTCGCCGTGCGCCGCCTGGTTGAGGTTCATGAAGTCCATGTCGATGCTCGCCCACGGAAGCGCGTCGTTGGTCTGCGTGTGCAGGTGCAGCAGGGGCACCTGCAGCGCCTCCAGGCCCGCGATCCACATCTTGGCCGGGGAGAACGTGTGCATCCAGGCGATCACGCCCACGCAGGCGGGGTCGGCGTTGGCGTCCAGGATCGTGCGCAGGATCGCCTCCTTGTCGGTCAGCACGGGCTTCCAGACGACGTCGGCGACCAGCCCCGCGTCGTCCAGGCGCGCGGCCAGCACACGGGAATCGTCGCCGACCTGGTCGAGCACCTCCGGGCCGTACAGCCCCTGGCTGCCGGTCAGAAACCACACTTGTTTGCGCATGACACCTTCCCCTCGGTAGGACTTGTTCCGGATGGCCTCATTGGCCGTAGACGTTCTGGTAGCGGTCGTAGAGCCGGTCGATCAGGTCCGGCGCGATCGGAACCGGGTCACCCAGCTGCCGGGCCACGTGGACGGTCTTGGCGACCTCCTCGCACATCGCGGCCGTCTTGACCGCGGCCCGCGCGTCGGCGCCCACCGTGAACACGCCGTGNTTGGCCATCAGCACCGCCCGCGAGCGCGACCCGGACAGCGTCTCGACGATGCCGCGGCCGATCGAATCGTCCCCGATCAGGGCGAACGGGCCCACCGGAATCTCTCCGCCGAACTCGTCGGCCATCATCGTCAGCACGCACGGGATCGGCTCGCGCCGGGCGGCCCAGGCCGTCGCATACGTCGAGTGCGTGTGGACGACGCCGCCGACCTGCGGCATGTGCCGGTAGACGTAGGCGTGCGCCGCCGTGTCGGACGACGGCACCAGGTCGCCCTCGACCAGGTTGCCGAACAGGTCGGTGACCACCATGGACGCGGGCGTCAGTTCGTCGTAGCTGACGCCCGACGGCTTGATCACCATCAGATCGGCCCCCGGCACCCGCGCCGAGATGTTGCCGGCCGTCCACACCACCAGGCCCCACCGCGTCAACTCGGCGTGCAGCGCCGCCACCTGCTCGCGCAGCCGGGCCACGCTCGCCGCCACCTCGGCCGTCATCTGTGTCGCCATGTCGATCCCTCCCGGTCCGAATGTTAACGCTATCACTACGGGATCGCGCGGGGGCAGGGTTCACGCCACAGCCGGGCCGGCGTCGTAGCATTGCACACACCCAGGAACACCCCCCGCGGAGGAGGAAACGATGCCGGCCGAGCGCGTCACCATGCACGATGTCGCCCGGGTCGCAGGAGTGTCGCTCAAGACGGTCTCCAATGTGATCAACGGCTACCAGTACCTGCGCCCCGAGACGAAGACCAAAGTCGAGGACGCCATCGCGAAGCTCGGCTACCGCGTCAACGTCAGCGCCCGCAACCTGCGCCGCGGCCGCACGGGATTGATCAAGCTCGTGGTGCCCGAGCTTCGCATTCCGTACTTCGCGGAGCTGGCCGACTCCGTCGTGCAGGAGGCGGATGGGCGCGGGCTCGTCGTGCTGCTGGAGCAGCACCGGTACGACCGCGAGCGCGAGCTCGGCGTGTTGCGCCAGGATTCGGGGCAGCAGGTGGACGGCGTGCTCTTCTCGCCCGTCTACGTCGGCCAGGCCGATGCCGAACGTTTCGCGGTCGACTTCCCGCTGGTGATCCTCGGCGAGTCAGTCTTTGGGGCACCCCGCGACCACGTCACGATGCGCAACATCGAGGGTGCACGCGCGCAGGTCAGGCACCTGCTCGATCTCGGCCGACGCCGCATCGGCATCATCGGGCTCAACCGGACCCCGCCTCTGTCGTCCTCGACCCTGCGCTACAAGGGCGCTACGCAGGCGCTCGACCAGGCCGGGGTCGCGCTGGACCCGCGGCTCGTGGTCGGCGAGCTGCCGTGGATCCGGCCCAGCGGGGCCCAGCTCATGTCGGAGCTGCTCGACCGCNACGCACGTCCGGACGCCGTGGTCTGCTTCAACGACGCGCTGGCCCTGGGAGCGTTGCACGAGCTGCTGCGCCGCGGGGTGCGCGTGCCCGACGACGTCGCCCTGATCGGGTTCGACAACGTCGAGGACACGCAGTACACGCAACCGACGCTGTCGACCATCGACCCCGACCGGGCGCAGATCGCCCGCACCGCGGTCGCCATGCTGTGCGAACGGATGGGACTGGTCGACGACTTCGACCCGGCCACCCCGGCGCGCGAGACGTTCATCGACTTTCGTCTGATCGCCCGCCAGTCCACGGCAGGACCGGCGGCATCATGTTCGACACACGCCGCGAAACTGTTACCAAATCGTTACTGAAAGTTGCTGCGCCGACTCTGGTGCCGCATTAGCATCGTGAAGTACAACGTTGTACTACCAACCCGGGCCCTCCACAACCTCGATAGAAGAAGACTCACATGTTGCGATCCACAAGTTCACGTTCCGTGGCTGCCGCCGCGGTGGCGGTGGCACTGCTGACCGGCTTCACGGCCTGTTCCGGCACGCCCGGCAACGCCGCGAATCCATCCGGTGCTGCCCCCAAGGCGGCATGCGACAACACCATCACCAAGACCTCCCTTCCCCAAGTCACCGTCTGGGCCTGGTATCCCGCCTTCAAAGACGTCGTCGACCTGTTCAACCAGAACCACAACGATGTCCAGATCTGCTGGACAAACGCCGGACAGGGCTCCGGCGAATACAACAAACTGTCGACGGCCGTCCAGGCCGGCACCGGCGCACCCGATGTCGTCATGCTGGAATTCGAAGTGCTGAACAGCTTCGTCGTCCGCAACGCCCTGGTCGACCTGACCAAGTACGGGGTCGACTCCATCAAGTCCGACTACACCGCCGGCGCATGGAAGGATGCCTCGTCCGGCAACGCCGTCTATGCCGTCCCGGTCGACGCCGGCCCGGTGGGGCTGCTCGTGCGCAAGGACATCTTCGACAAGTACAACGTGCCGGTGCCGACCACCTGGGACCAGTTCGCCACCGCGGCCCAGCAGCTCAAGACCGCAGGTTATCCCGGCTACATCACCAACTGGCCGGGCAACGGCGGCGCGGGCATCCTGGCACTGTGGGAGCAGGCCAACGGCGGCGCATCGGGCTTCACATTCGACTCGACCAACCCGACCAACCTGGGCATCAAGATCAACAGCGACGGCACCAAGAAGGTGCAGCAGTACTGGTATGACCTGATCCAGAAGGGCCTGGTCGCCCACGACGACGCCGGCACGACCGACTGGACCACCAAGATGGTCAACGGCACCTACGCCAGCTACATCGCCGCGGCCTGGGCCCCCGGCTACCTGCAGGGCGCCAGCGGGGCCAGCCCCGACGCCCAATGGCAGGCCGTGCCGCTGCCGCAGTGGGACACGTCCAGCCCCGTCATGGTCAACCAGGGCGGCTCGACGTTCGCGGTCACCACGCAGAGCAAGCAGCCACAGCTGGCTGCCGAAGTCGCCATGGGCATCTTCGGCGACATGGACTCGTGGAAGATCGGCGTCGAGAAGGCCGCGCTGTTCCCGACGTACGTGCCGATGCTGACGTCCGACTACTTCAAGAACCTGCAGTACCCGTTCTTCAACAACCAGACCATCAACGCCGACGTCTTCCTGGGTGCCGCCCAGGGATACACCGGTGTGGTGTACAGCCCGTTCACCTCGTACTTCTACGACCAGATGACGCAGGCGAACGCCAACATGCTGCAGGGCAAGTCCTCCCCGTCGGCGACCGTCGACGGCCTGCAGAACACGCTCGTGCAGTACGGCAAGGACCAGGGCTTCACGGTCACGAGTTAGTCGATCCGCAGACCCGGCGGGGCCATGTGCCCCCGATGACCCCGCCGGCGGCTGCACCAAGGAGTCCGTCATCATGTCTGTCGCTGCTGTCGCACCGGTACCCACCCCCGTGCGGCGATCGGGGCTGGGCAAGCTCATCCGGCGCCGCGAGCGCTGGGGCTGGGCGTTCGTCGCACCGTTCCTGATCGTCTTCGCCGTCTTCCTGATCGCGCCCCTGATCTACGCGTTCGATATGTCGCTGTACCAGAAGGGCCTGGTCGGCGGGGAGCGATTCACAGGCCTCCACAACTACGTGCGCGTGTTCACCGACCCGCTGTTCCTGCAGGGCCTGCTGCGCGTCGCGTTCTATGTGCTCGTCATGGTGCCCATCCAGATCGGCCTGGGCACCATCATCGCTCTCGTCCTCGATGTGCTCGTCACCAAGCTGTCCCGTCTATCGCGGCTGCTGATCTTCCTGCCGTACGCCGTGCCCGCCATGATCGGGGCGCTCATGTGGAGCTTCATCTACTCCCCCAACTTCGGGCCGATCACGCAGCTGTTCAACGCATTGGGGCTGAACGCGCCCAATATCTTGGCCCCCAACCACATCTTCGCCGCGCTGGTCAACGTCGTCACCTGGCAGTGGGTCGGCTACTACATGATCATCATCTACTCGGCGCTGCGGGCCATCGACCCGTCGCTGTACGAGGCCGCGCTGCTGGACGGCGCCGGCGGCCTGCGCACGGCCGTCTACGTCAAGTTGCCGCTGATCGCCTCTGCGCTGATCATGTGCGTCGTCTTCTCGCTGATCGGCACGCTGCAGTTCTACACCGAGCCGGTCATCTTGGGCTCGGCGGCCCCGTCGGCCATCCCGCCGACGTACACGCCCAACATGTACGCCGCCTCGCTGGCGTTCAACCAGGGCCTGTTCAACTACGCCGCCACCGTGTCGTTCTCGCTGGGCGTCATCGTGTTCATCGGCTCGTACCTGTTCCTGTTCCTGACCCGCAAGCAGAACGGACTTCGCTGACATGGCCACCACCAAGCCCAGCGGCTACCAACCCAAGCGCATCGGCAGCCACGTCTTCCTGCTCGTCTTGTGCGTCTACTTCCTCATCCCGCTGTGGTGGCTGCTCGTGGCGTCCACCAAGACCAACTCCAGCCTGTTCGTCTCCAACGGCGGCGCGCTGTGGTTCTCGGGCGACTTCGCGCTGGGACAGAACCTGTCCGCCCTGGTCACCTACCAGGGCGGCATCTACTGGCAATGGCTCGGCAACTCGTTCCTGTACGCGCTGGTGGGCGGCGGCGGCGCCACCATCATCTGCGTGCTCGCCGGGTACGGCTTCGCGAAGTTCCGGTTCGCGGGACGCGGCATCGTGTTCAGCCTCGTGCTCGGCTCGGTCATGGTGCCGGGCACCGCGCTGGTGATCCCGCTGTTCATGCTGTTCAGCAAGTTCTCCATGATCAACACGATGTGGTCGATCATCCTGCCGTCGCTGCTCAGCCCGGTCGGCGCGTACCTCATCCGCGTCTACTGCCAAGACGCCGTGCCCGACGAGCTGTTGGACGCCGCCCGCGTGGACGGCGCCAGCGAACTGCGCACCTTCTGGTCGGTGTCGCTGCCGCAACTGCGCCCCGCCGTCATCACCGTCCTGCTACTGTCGGTCGTGGCAACCTGGAACAACTTCTTCCTGCCCTCGATCATGCTTTCCGACTCGAAGCTGTGGCCGATCACGGTCGGGCTGCAGAACTGGCTCGTCCACTCCAACGTCGGCTCGGGGGCCGAACAGGTGTGGAACCTGGTCGTCTGCGGCGCCTTCGTCTCGATCGTCCCACTCATCGTGGCTTTCCTGCTGCTCCAGCGCTACTGGCAATCCGGCCTCACGGTCGGGGCGGTCCGGTAAGCGTCCCATCACCCACAGAAAGAGGGCCCATGTCGTCCACCATCACCTGCGACCCCGGAGCGCGCATCGCCCCGGTCGCCCAGCGCGTGTTCGGATCGTTCGTCGAACACCTCGGGCGCGGTGTCTACACCGGCCTGTACGAGCCGGGACATCCCCGCGCCGACGCCCGGGGCTTCCGCACCGACGTGCTCGATCTGGTGCGCGAGCTCGGCGTCACCACCGTGCGCTACCCCGGCGGCAACTTCGTCTCCGGATACCGGTGGGAGGACGGAACCGGACCCGTGGCCCAGCGGCCGCGCCGGCTCGACCTGGCCTGGCACTCGACCGAGCCCAACGAGTTTGGCCTGGACGAGTTCATGGCCTGGGCCCACGCGGCCGGTGTCGAGCCGATGCTNGCCGTCAACCTGGGC
>WRGV01000088.1 GCA_009787035.1 Propionibacteriaceae bacterium
CCAGCCGCGCGGCCTCGGCCAGCCGCCGCTCCAGCGTCGGCACGCGGCGCAACTCGCCGGCCAGGCCGATCTCGCCGAGCGCGAGCACGCGCGTCGGGAAGTTGCGGTCCACCAGGGCAGATGCCACCGACACCGCGATCGCTAGGTCGGCGCTGGGATCGCCCACGCGCGCCCCGCCGACCGTGGACGCATACACGTCACACCTCCCCAGCGGCAGCTTGGCCTTGCGTTGCAGCACGGCCAGGATCATCGCCAGCCGCGCCCCGTCCACCCCGTTGACCACGCGCCGGGTCGGCGTCTCGGGGGCCACCGGCACGACCAGCGCCTGCACCTCGGCCATCAGCGGACGGCGTCCCTCGATCGTCACGGTCACGGCCGTGCCGGGCACCGGCTCGTCGTGCCGGGTGGTGAACAGCCCGGACGGGTCGGGCACCTCGACGATGCCGCGCTCGCGCATCTCGAAGCAGCCGACCTCGTCGGCCGGTCCGAACCGGTTCTTGACTCCGCGCACCATCCGGAACCCGCCGTGCCGCTCGCCCTCGAAGCTCAACACGGCATCCACCAGGTGTTCCATGGTGCGGGGCCCGGCGATCGCCCCGTCCTTGGTCACATGCCCCACGATGACGACCGACATGCCGCGTCGCTTGGCCACGCGCACGATCGCCGACGTCACCTCGCGCACCTGGCTCACCCCGCCCGGCGCGCCGTCGCCCGCCCCCGCGCTGATCGTCTGCACCGAATCGAGCACCATCAAGCTGGGACACACCTGCTCGATATGCCCCAGCACCGTCTCCAGGTCGGTCTCGGCCGCCAGGTACAGCTCGTCGGCCAGCCCGCCTGTTCTCTGTGCGCGCAACCGCACCTGCGCGGCCGACTCCTCACCCGAGACGTACAGCGTCCGCCGCCCCTGCCGCGCCCACTGCGCCGCGACTTCGAGCAACAGGGTCGACTTGCCGACGCCCGGCTCACCGGCCAGCAGCACGACCTCGCCGGGCACCAGCCCGCCGCCGAGCACGCGGTCGAGCTCTCCGATCCCGGTCAGCGTGCGGTCAGCCGCCGCCGGATCGACCTGTCCGATCGGGATCGCCTGGGTCAGCGGCACCTTGGCCGTCAGCGCGCCCACGACGACGGGCGCATCCCGCTCCGCGACGCTGCCCCATGCCTGGCAACGGCCGCACCGCCCGACCCAGCGGGTGCTCGTCCATCCGCACTCGGAACACTGGTACGCATCTGGTTTGACTGCCATACCTGCACCCTAGACGGCGCCTCCGACAAAATTTCGTGGACGCCCGTCCGCGCTGGCCCGTGCGCTGCCTATGCTGGGGCATGCTTACTGAGTCTTCCGCAGCAAAGGCGGCGATGCCGTCCTCCGTCCGCCGCGCCGTGGCGCTGCTCGCCGTCGCCATCGCTGCCTGTGCGGCATGCGGGTGCGGGCTGCTGTTCGCCCAGGGCGATCCCGCCAATCCCGGCTGCTACGCGTTCCCCGGTTGCTTCGACGGCGTCCCGGGCTTGTCCGCCGGGGCACAGATGCTGATCGTGGCGTGCGTCCTGGCGCTGGCCCTGGTTGCCGTGGTGCGCGGGCTCCGGTGGGCGCGCGAGGGGTTCATCCTTGCGGCGCTGGTCGCGCTGGGCTCGTGGAACGCCAGCTGGGATCCCCGTGGCGCACTGTTCGGCCTCGGCGTGGCCCTGTGCTGGCTCGGCCTGGCCTGGTACGCGCTCACGCTGACGGGGCTGTACGCATCGTCCGGCGAGCCGTGGTTTCACCGCGTGCGGACGGACGCTTCGCCCCCGGTCGCCGCGAAGGCGGTGTGGGTCGTGCTGTGGGTGATCGTGGGTCTGGTGCTCGCCTTCTGCGGCTTGGTCACGCTCATCGACCTGAGCAGCACCGATGGCACGTTCCGCGGCCTTTCCGCCCTGCTGGTGACCCGCTACGTGCTCACGCCCGTCGCCGCGTTCGGCACGCTCGCGGTGCCGATCTGGCGCTGGATGCACCCCGCGGGCCAGCCGTCCGCGGCGTGACCGGTCGGCCATCTCAAGCATGCGTTCGCTGTGAGTTTCCTGTCGGTTAGGCTGGCGTACGGACACAACATCGGCGGGCGCTCGGCCCCAGATTCCCCGGAACGTGCTTGCCGCGCAGGTGTTGATCGCCGCCGCCGTGGCCTGTGCCGCACTGTCCGTCGGGTGGCGCTGAATCGATCCGGGCCGAGCTCTCCTTCCCGGCGCTGGGCGGCCTCACGCGCGCCGTCGCCGGAGCCCGCCACATCCAAAGTGCCCAAGCCGTCGAATTGACCAACCTTGGCTGAGCTGCGCGCCCAGAGGTCGGACGACCCCCGAAGCCCATAGTTCGGCGCAAGTGGGGTTTCTGGCGATTTCGTCCGGACGGATTCCGTTCGATGCTCTCGCGTGGATCAATGCGTGACTGGCATGCTGTTCTGGCTCCAATCCCCAGCAGGGCAGGGGCGCGAGGGTAACTGGACATCCGGCAATGGGGCAGGCGCAGCATACGAGATGTTGTCAGCGATGATCGCTGCCGGCCTGGTGGTCATGGGCTGCCGCAGCATCGTCCGCGATCATCGGCTGAGAGAGCCTGCCGCCGTCGGACGGCTTCCGCTTGACCGACTCGCGCGCCGTCGTTGGCGGGTTGTTGGTGTGTTTGGCGGCCGCCGCGTTCACGATCTGCGTGGTGTGTTGGCGGCACATGCGGACGCGGCGGGAGGCAGAGGCCGCGGACTCGTAATGGCCGCGTGGGGCCTGCCGGCGCCAACTGCCGAATCGTGCCGGACAGTTCTGTCGGTTGGGGTCGATGCACTCCCGCGGCCGGATAAGCTGAGTCATGGTTGCGACATCACCACAGACTCGGCACAGGATCCCCCGCACGGTGCTCGCCGCGCAGATCATCGCGGCGCTGACAGTGTTGCTCGTCGGCGGGTTTGGCATCGGGCTGGTCGTGACCCGCGCCATCGACGACTATCGGTTCTTCGGCGTCGTCCTGCTGGTCACCGCCGTCATTCTGCTCGCCGGCCTGGTGCTGCTGTGGCTGCGGGTCCCCCGGGCGCGGGGCGTGTTCACGGTCAGCGCCTGGGTGACGATTTTCATCGGTTGGATGTCGACGGCGTACCTGACGGTAGACGACTATACGGTGCTGCTCTTCCCCGCGTGCACGGTCGTTGTGGTGTGGTACCTCGTGCTGCAAGTCTTGCTCAACACGCGCGGCGCCGGCCGCCACTTCGGGACGACCGCCCCTGCCGCACCCGCGCGTTCGTTCTTCGGCCGCGCCCGGCAGCTATGGGGCGTGGCGGGCGTGATCGCCGGCTGCTTCTGCGCGCTTCTCACATTGCTAACGCTGGTGTGCACGGTATTGGCCTGCTGGGCCGTGGTGACTCCGTACGCGGACACCGTCGGATTCAGCAACTTGATTCTCAACTGGGCGCCGATCCTGCTGTGGCTGCTGGTCGGCATCGTCGTGCCCGCGAGGCGGCGGTGGCGTCGCGCGGTCAGGAAGTCCCAAGCATGCGAAACGGCCCCGCAGACTGCACAGGCGTAGTCCACGGGGCCGGCGCGTACAGATCAGTGCTCGTTCGGGTCGATCTCGGCATCGTGCTGGGTCGCATGAAGCGTGCCGTGCACGTGATCCGGCGGGCCGTACAGCGTGTAGAGCTTCAGCTCCACATCGCCGACATTGATGATGTTGTGCCAGGTGCCGGCCGGGACGAAGATGCCCCAGTCGCCCTCGACCGGCTGCGTGAACGTGACCTCGTGCTCAGTCGGTCCCATCTCGACGCGGCCCCGTCCCTGCTCGATGCGCAGGAACTGGTCGTTGTCGGGGTGCACCTCCAGGCCGATGTCACCGCCGACCGGAATGGTCATCACGGTCAGCTGCAGGTTTGTGCCGGTCCACAGCGTGGACCGGAAGTTCGGGTTGTCGAGCGTGGTCTCTTCAATGTTGAGTGCGTACGGTTGGGGGCCATGATCTTTCAGGTCTGGCATGATCGCTCCTTGTCAGTGTCGGATTCGCCGCGCAGGTGATGGCAGGGATCAGCATGGGCGGCAACGCGGCTCGGGGTGGAGCGGGGGTGGCGGTGCAGCCACCCCAATGGTTCGTCATCGCGGCGTACGCACGCCAGGGGAGGGTGCCGCTAGATGCGCACGAGCCCGCGTCCCGGGCAATTGAACGTGACGGCGTCCAGGCCCGGATGCCCCGCTGGCGAGGCGAAACGCAGGTGCACACCGTCGAAGTCATTGCCGATGGGTTCGCCCAGCCAGTCTTCGACGCGGGTGCGCGAACCGCCGATTTCCAGCTCGGTCACGTCGATCGTGCCATCCAGCGCCGAGGGCAGCAAGGAGGCTTCGCTCGTCCACTTGATGAAGAACGGCAGTTGGGGGTCGGTCATCAGGCCCGTGACGCCGAGCTGGCGCCATTCGAGCAGGCGTCCGTCCGGGAACGTGCGCGAGCCGGGGAGTGCCTCGTGGTTGAGCCGGGCTTCGACGGGGGCCATGTCGTCCACGCTGATGACCCAGGCGAGCCAACCACCGCCCACCTCGGAGCGGGCACGGACGGCCTGTCCGAAGACGGCTTTCTCGGCGACCGGATGGTCGAGAACTTCGACAACTTCGAGGTATCGGTCACCTGACAAGGGCAGGATGTTGTTGCGCGTCCCAAATCGGGGATGGACGCCACCGTCACGGAACTTTGCACCCAGCAAATCCTGCAGCCTGACAACCTCCGCATCGAGCCCTGCGGGGCCTGCGGCGTAGCTGAGATGGTCAAGACGCATAGCCTCATTGTGGCCTTAAGGGCACGTTCCATAAAAATCCGCGTGGACGGGGCTCAACTCCAGATAAAAACGTCCCGTAAGTTACGTTTGCGTAGGTTTCACGAAAGCATTGCCATGTCACCTAGTCTGGAGCAGTGGAGGGGACATCAGAGGTGATCGACGGGACAAATGTGCGCACGGATGGCGCCTGGGCGCGGGTCAAGCGGTGGGCCGGGACGTCCCCGGTCGACATTGTCCCGCTGGACGACCGCCACGCGCGGCGCACGCTGGTCGGCGAGACGTTCATCGTGCTGGGGGTGTCGCTCGGCCTGTCGGCGATCTCGTCGGTGCTGCAGTGGCTCGACGTGATCACCCGGCACGTCCAGGTCAGCACGGTGACGACGGTGATCAACTCGTCCGCCACGCCCGATCGGCCGTGGCTCGACCTGTCGTACCAGCTGTACGACGTGATCTACAAGATTGTCCCGGTGCTGCTGGTGCTGTTCCTGCTGGCGCAGGTGCGTCCGTCCGCCCGCTCGCCGTTTGCGACCATGGGCCTGGACTGCCATCGTCCCGGCTTCGACCTCGGCTGGGCGTTCGCGCTCGCGGCGATCATCGGCATCCCGGGCCTGGGCGTGTACGAGCTGGCGCTGCACCTGGGCATCAACACGCAGGTGTCGCCGGCCAACCTGGCGAACAACTGGTGGACGATCCCGGTGTACATCCTGTTCGCGTTCGCCAACGGGGCGCTCGAAGAGATCGTGATGATCGGTTACGTTGTCACCCGCTGGTTGCAGGCCGGTGCGCGCTGGTGGGTGGCCGTGCTGGGCTCGGCGCTGATTCGCGGGACGTATCACCTATATCAGGGCTGGGGCGGCTTCATCGGCAACGCGGCGATGGGCGCCATTCTCGGGTTCTTTTTCTACAAGACCAAGCGCGTGTGGCCGTTGGTGATCGCGCATACGATTCTGGACGTCGTCAGTTTCGTCGGTTACGCGCTGCTGAAGAACCACCTCGGCTGGCTGCAGTAATCATGTGACAAGGCTAAATGTCGGNGCCGTGTGAGGGGGTTCCGACGTGGGATTTACCGGCCGCGTAAACTAGCGCCCATGCGTGTTGGAGTGTTTGGGGCCACGGGCCAGGTCGGTGGCGTGATGCGGGAGATCCTGGCCGAGCGGCATTTCCCTGTTGATCAGATGCGATTCTTCGCGTCGTACCGGTCGGCGCGGATGCGCCTGCCGTGGGACGGCGAGCGCGTCGTGGTCGAGGACATGGCCACCGCCGACTTCGACGGCCTCGACCTGGCGGTGTTCTCCGCGGGCAAGCCGGCGTCGCTGGAGTACGCGCCGCGGGTCGCCGCGGCCGGCGCCATCGTGGTGGACAACTCGTCCGCCTGGCGGATGGATCCGCAGGTGCCGCTGGTCGTCTCCGAGGTCAACCCGGACGACGCGTACGACGCCCCCAAGGGCATCATCGCCAACCCGAACTGCACCACGATGGCCGCGATGCCGGTGCTGAAGCCGCTGCACGACGCGGCCGGCCTGTCGCGGCTGAGCGTGGCCACCTATCAGGCCGTTTCCGGCTCGGGACGCGCGGGCGTCCAGGCGCTGAAGCAGCAGACGCAGTCGCTCACGTACCCCGAGGGCCTGGCCACAGATGGCCGCTTGGAGGTGCACGCTGACGCGGGACCGTACGTCAAGCCCATCGCGTACAACGTCCTGCCGCTGGCCGGCAACCTCGTCGACGACGGCACCGGCGAGACCGACGAGGAGCAGAAGCTGCGCAACGAGAGCCGCAAGATTCTGCACATCCCGGGCCTGCCCGTGGCAGGGACATGCGTGCGCGTGCCGGTGTTCACCGGCCATGCGCTCGTCGTGCACGCCGAGTTCACCAGGGCGATCGACCCGGATGAGGCGCGCGAGGTGCTGGCGTCCGCGCCGGGGGTCCAGCTGATGGACGTGCCGACGCCCCGCGACGCCGCCGGCGTCGATCCGTCGCTGGTGGGGCGCATCCGCACCGACCAGTCGGTGCCCGACGGCCGCGGTCTGGTCATGTTTATCGCCAGCGACAACCTGCGCAAGGGTGCGGCGCTCAACGCCGTCCAGATCATGGAGCTGCTGGCAGCTCGATAGTCCGCTTCGGCGGCGCGGCGGTTGGTCCGACCCGTCGGGGTGGGACAAACTCGGGGTCAGCGTGGCGGATCGGCCCGGATTTGGGCT
>WRGV01000089.1 GCA_009787035.1 Propionibacteriaceae bacterium
GCCGCCGCCGTGCCCGCTCCCGCGGGCGTGCTCGCGCACGATGTGCGCGCGATCCGCGCTGAAGGCGGCGCACAGGTGATGCCCGATCCGTACGAGAGCCTCGACATCGCGTGCCACTGCCGCGGGGTGCACCCGGGGCGTCCGGAAGGGGTGCGCGGGTGCGGCATCATCTTCCGCGTCGAGATCGAGCGGCGGGCGCTGTCGTGACCGGGCCCGAGTCGGCGTGGCCGCCCGGCGCAACGGGCGACGAGGGCGCCGCGGTGCCGCCGTCGCGGTATCGCAGGCCTGCCGAGCCGCCGTCGCCGCTGGCGCTGCGCAACCTGGACGACTGGGACCAGCTCGTCGAGACGTCGCTGGACCGGGTGACCGAGACCGCTCAGCGCTGGCAGGCCGGCCTGGCCGGTTTCATCGGCATCATCACCGCGGTGCTGCTGCTCGGTGCCGGGCGCACCGACACCGTCGCCCGCGGCTGGGCGTTCTACGCCGTCATCAGCGTGCTGCTCGTCGCCGTCGTGCTCGCGATCGTGGGGTTGTGGAACGCCCTGGCGGCTTCGGCGCCATCCATGGCCGTCATGTCGTACCAGGACGTCATCGCCGCCCACGGGACCGTGCGTGCGTACAAAGTTGCCGCAGCCGGGAAGGCGCTGGAGCGCCTGGCGTGCGCCAAGCGGCTCATGGCCGTGGCATTGGCGCTGCTCGTCGTGGGCATCGCACTGTGGTGGTTCGCGCCGGGGGTTCCCGCCTGATCCCTGATCGCCATTAACAACAGTCAAGCGAGCCTCTCAATCGGCATAGTTGCATCAAACCCTTGACTTGCGCTTCGCCTATCGCTAACCTACTTCATATCGCACATGCCACCTCCCGCAGAAGGAACCGAAGTGACCTCCATAAATGATCTCCTCAAGATCCGACGCAACGCCTACAACATCAGCGAACTCTGCGAGTGGTACGGCATTATCCCCTTTGTCGGAGCCGGCATGTCCGCTTGCATCTACCCGACATGGCGCAACTTCCTCCTCCACGGCATTGACCTCACAGAGGGCGAGACACACGTCGTGGAAGGGTTTCTCGATGCTGGAATGTACGAGGAGGCTGCAAGCTACGCGGAACACCTGTCACCAACTGTCTTCCGTGAGAACGTCAACAGAATCTTCAATCCGAACCTCATCAAACGAGATCGACTCACCAAGTCGTTACTCGTTCTACCAAACGTGACCAATCACCTCATCGTCACCACGAACGTCGATCACGTTCTTGAGTATCTCTGGAAAGATCGACCCGGCCTGGACGTGATCTGCCCGGATCAACGCGCCCACTTCACCGAAGTCGTTGTCGGCAAGGGGAAGCAGACAGCACTGCTCAAGCTGCATGGCACGCTCGGGCGAGAAGAAAGCTGGGTACTCACCAAAGAACAGTATGACGACAAATACGGCACCGGCGCAGTCAACCCCGAATCTTCATCACAACCCTTCATCACGACGATCACCCACCTGTTCGAGTCTCACTCAATGCTCTTCCTGGGATGCAGCCTCGAAAGCGACCGGACTCTAGACGTGCTCCAGGCCGTCCACACTCGTTTCGACGCGCTGCGGCACTTCGCCATCCTCTCACTCTCGAATGCAGACGAACAGGCCATCGAGCAAAGGGTCACCGTCGAAGCTGACACCGACGCCGAACGATCGGCGCTGAAAGCGCAATACCGGCACGAATTCATGCTCAAACGCGAACGCGAACGCCTGGACAAGTACGGGATTATCACCATCTGGTACCCACATGGCGATTACGCATCCGTGGACACCCTCGTGTCATACATCTCCAGCAAGCTCGGCCACGACCCGCTCAAGATCCGTAAACAATCCGACGAAACCATGCTCGGCACGGTCATCCGTTTTAACGCGACCTCCGAAGGCGGGACGCCCCGGGGCGGACGCATCCAAGGAAACGACGACACCGTGTACATCTTCACTCAACAGCACCTGAAGCCTCCCCTCCAGATGGCGGACCTGCGCGTCGGCGACGTCGTCACCTTCCGAGGCATGCTCACCGCAGGCCATCACCGCCCCGTCAACAGGTCAGTCGAGAAGCAGAAGCCGGTCAGAACGTCACGCCCATACGCGTGACGTTCCCAGATGAGCACGGGCATCAGGAGAACTCGGGCTCGGCCCACACCACCGTGGCCCACACCGATCCAGAGTCGCTGCCTGTCAGCAGCGTGACCTTCAGCCGCAGCCGGAGCACCGACTTGATGTCGACGTTTGCCGTTCCCAGATGACCGTACCCAAGATCGGCCTGCCACAACACCTTCTGGCTCTGGTCGAGCACCTGGAACCGCACGATCGCGTTGGGATTCTTCGAGTTATCGTCCAGACCGGCAAGCGCGTGAAACGTAGACGCACCCGCTGGCACCGTGAAGTCCAGGTAGCCACCATCTCCAACACCAGCAGTCTTGACCCAAATGTCGCACGTCATCGCATCCATGTAGGGAACCTTGCCGATCGTGGCCGCATGGTCGCCCCAGCCACGGGCGCTGCAACTCTGGCTGTCCACCGCATCGTCGACGGTCAACAGTGCTGGCTCTGCTGACGGAGGAGTGAACGGAGCGCTTGACGGCGCAGACTCCGGCGACGTCGACGTCGCGGTCGACTCGTTCGGACTCACCGAGTTTGTCGGCGTCACCGTCGGAGTCGGCGTCACGTCCGGAGCGGTCAGCAGGCTCGACGGCGGAGCAACCGTCGACGTCTCAGATGGAGTTGCTGTCGGCACGACACCACCTGTGCCGCCGTCATCGCCGTCTTCGTCAATCAGCCTCGAAACTCCGAGCGTCAGTGCGATGACCACGACACCGATGAGCAACGTGATCCAGGACCACCGCACCCACCGATGCGCCCCTACCCGTTCCAAAACGATATAGCTCACCGCGAAGATGACGACAGCCACCCCCGCAGCAACGAAACCTTGACCAACCCTCGATGCAGGGATCTGCTCAACGTAGAAGACGATCCAGCCAACTGCCCCAACCACCAGCGCTACCAGCACAGCAGCGAGCACCGGATGCGCAACTGCGAAACCCGTCTCTCGTGTGTCTGCCATCGTTCCCCTCCATTCGGGCCATCTCGTGTTCTCCCCAGCACGGGCTTGAGCCACCGGTTGACTACTGACCATATCCCGTCCACAACGGGAAATCCCGGACTTCGACCCCTCAGTCATCGGCCACGAATCCCGCAGCACCTATCCCTAACCTGAACTCTCGTACCCATCATTTTCCGGTGACGCGCAACTCCGACCTCACATCTTTCATACATGAGGAGCGTGATGACCCGGGCCTGCGAGAGACCCGGGTCATCACGTCGCGTGGATGGCGCGCCAGTCGCATGGATAGCGCGCGACCAGATCCGTTACCAGCTCAGACTTGCACCGCCTCCGATGGCCCAGGTCCAGTAGCTGTAGTCAGTGGTCACCTGAATGGCTCGCACATTGGACCCCACATAGAAGACGCGGGATCCGCCGTTGGGCACTGCGTTGTTCTCCGCCCAGACCTGCTTGCCGTTGACGTCAAGGAACTTGACGTTGTAGTGGTTCTGCACCTGTGACGCCGTCTGCACGACGCCGCGCGACGTGTCCTTGGTTCCCCACCGCCAGCTGAACCTTGTTGTGATTCGGATATTCGTGTTCGCATGGCTTGGCAGCTTGAACACTGCCGCCATGGCGCTCGTGGGGCCGGCGTTGATCACCATCGTGCATGTTCCGGGGCTGACAGTCAGCGTCGCGGCCTGCGCTGATGCCGTCGCACCAACTGCAAGGCCGAAACCGAGCACAGCCCCCATCAGTGCGATCATCAGCTTCATGAACCGACCCCGAACACTGGGCAGTTTGAGTACCATAGACTCCTCCTTTATTGAGCCAAACCGGGCAGCAGATGGTTGCTGCCACCTGCCTGGGACCTCAGTCAAGGTCACCACCAACACTAATGTTGTCGCAACCTCGGTCAACACAGATATCTTCAAACCGCTATTTGCCCCGATCGTGTCAGCGGCTCCACTTCTCCGGGGCAATAAAGCCTGCGCCAACCTGGCCGCCGTAAAGCACGCGCAAGTCAGGATACTTGCCAATCTGAGACTCCGCAAGAAGGCTCCGAAACTCGTGTGTCGCAGCAATCGAAGACAGCCATACACTGAATCCACTTCACCAACCGCCGGTTCTAGCCGGCCGACCAGAGAGAATCAACCATGCCGCATCACCTCATTCCCAGCCACACCCCACCCGACCGACCGCAGCCTCCAGGAGCGACCAGCCGTCCAGTCAACCAGCAACCATCACATGGCGCGAAGAGGTGGAAGGCCCGCATCGCCACCGTGGTCGCCCTCGTGCTCGCTATCGCGGGCCTGGGCGCTGCCTACGCGCCGAGTGCATCAGCCGCAACCTACGCGGTCTGGACCGGCTCAAACATCCGCTCCGCGCCGAACACATCGTCCAGCATCGTCGGTTCGCTCGCATCCGGGCAGTCTGTCTCGATCGACTGCTACGTCAACGGCGAGAACGTCAGCGGCAACTCCCTGTGGGACCACCTCACCTCCGGCGGCTACGTCGCCGACTACCTCGTCAACACCGGCTCCAACAACCCAGTCGTCCCCCTCTGCGGCAGCTCCACCAACACGTCATCAAAGACCTATCCCGTCTGGACGGGCGCGAACATCCGATCAGGTTCCAACACCTCATCGAGCGTCATCGGTTCCCGGGCAACTGGCCAGACCGTGACGATCGACTGCTACGTCAACGGCGAGAACGTCAGCGGCAACTCCCTGTGGGACCACCTCACCTCCGGCGGCTATGTCGCCGACTACCTCGTCAACACCGGCTCCAACAACCCAGTCGTCCCCCTCTGCGGCGGTATCGCCAGCGCAACCAGCACAGGAGCAAAGAGCTATCCGGTGTTCAACAGCTCAAGCATTCGCGGCGGACCCGGAACCGACTACGCCATCGTCAACTCAGTGTCTGCCGGCACTCGCCTAAGCATCGACTGCTACGTCACCGGCGAATCTGTAAGTGGCTCGACGATCTGGAATCACGTCACCTCGGGAGGCTTCATTGCCGATCCGCTAATCAATACTGGAACCACCAGCTCAGTTGTACCCAGCTGCACCGGAACAGCGTCTACAACCATCACCGCCCCCAATACGGGTGTGGGGAATGCAACCTACAATCGCGACGCAGCAGTCACCTATGCTGTGAAGCACTGGAGCGACCCCCAGACATACGGTGCTGACTGCACTTTCTTTGCGTCAAATGTTCTCTGGGCTGGCGGCTTGCCACGGAGCACAAGTTGGTTCAGGCTTGACGTTGTCGGCCCATCTGGATATCCCATCCTTTACACATACAGCACGCGGGCGGCGAATAACGCGAACGCGCTCGTCATATATCTCGTCAATCAAAGCCTGGCAACAAAACAGCGACTTTCCTGGACGCAAAATGCGGTGCCGTATGCAGCAGTGGGAGATATCATCGCCTACGACTGGGAAACAGACGGGACAATCGATCACTTATCGGTCATTACTAGCTTCACAACAGACAGTTATCCCAAGGTTACACAGCATACTGCGGCTCAGCTAAACAGAGGATGGACCTGGAGCATCGAGAATAACACATGGATCACATACGTGCCTGGCAGTGAGCATGCCAGCGCCTACCTTGTGCACATCACGAGGTGACAGCAATCAGCCGGGTCGCGTCATTAAACGCGCCCGTCTCGGCTCTGGTACACAAGGCGACTTCTCGCGGTACGGCCGCCTGGTGCACCGGTGCCGATGGACACGCCCCACATGGCGGTGGCGACAAGCACCGACCGTTCCGAGGGACAGCATCTTCGCCAGCGTCACAGACAGAGTCCGGCAAGCGCATCGTTCTGAGCAGCGGAAAAGGATCTCGTGACGCATAATCGTTACGTGTCAGACTCCCCGACCAGCGCAGCGACCGACGCCGCACAGCAGCAACGCACCAGCTCGGCCGCCATGGTCGAGCGGATGGCGCTGATCATCTTCGGGGTGCTGCGGCTGGGCATCCTGGTGCAGCTGACCACCGGGGTGATCATCGACTGCGCGAACGGCACGATCACGCGCAGCTCGCTGGTCATGTGCGTCGTCGTGATCGTCTGGGCGGTCGTGTTCTTCACCACTGCGGCCAGGCGCGGCTCGTTCGCCGCGCTGCCCATCTGGTGGGGGCTCACGGATGTCGCCCTTGCGGCCCTTGCGATGATCGTGGTCACGACGTCCCTGCCGACCAGCGTCCGCATCGGCACCTGGAGCCCCTGGGGCTACGGCTACACCTGCTCGGTGATCCCACTGATCCCCACGTGGCTGAAGTCGCGCGTCGGCACCATGGCCTGCACCATCGGATTGGGGGCCATCTATGCGGCCACCGTGCTGCCCGGCAACACCCACCTGCTGCCGACCGTCGTGTTCAACAGCCTCAGCTTCCTGGTCTTCACCATCGCATGCCTGATCATCGTGCCCTCGACGCGCGGGCTCGCGCGGGACTTCGACGGGAACGCCGAGCGCGCGCTGCACCTGGCCGGCGAGGTGGAGCGCGCCCGGTACCAGTTCCACGTCCACAACGCGACCGGCCTGCTGGCCCAGCTGGCCAGGGACGACACGCCGCCGGAGGTGCTGCCGTCGCTGCGGGCGCAGGCGCTGGCCGAGTCTGAGCGCCTGCGCCACGAGGTCCTGGATCCGTCCGGCACCAGGACGGACGACCAGCAGCCGTCCAGCCTGGAGCAGGTCGTCCAGGAGGGGGTCGCGGGTTTCGGGAACCTCCCGCTCGACGTCCGCACGGCTTCGGGACGAGGCGTCCAGGTGCGCCCGCTCGACGCCACCGTGCTGCGCAGCGCCCTCAACACGCTGCTCTACAACGTCCAGTTCCACGCCCACGCCAGCGAAGTGGTCGTCCAGGCCGAGC
>WRGV01000090.1 GCA_009787035.1 Propionibacteriaceae bacterium
GGCCCGGCTGCTGGCGTCCAGCCGCTACGCGGTCGATCTGCTGCGCCGAGACCCGCCGAGCGTGCACCTGCTGACCGACGATGCGCTGCTGGCGCCGCGTCCGCGCGCGGACATGCACGAGGCGATGGCCCAGGCCGCCGCCCGGCACGAGGATGCGGCCGACGCGGTGGGCGCGGTGCGGGCGCTGCGCCGGCGCGAGCTGTTCCGCATCGCCGCCGGCGATGTGCTCGGCGTGCTCGACGTGGACGCGGTGGGCCGTGGCCTGTCCGACCTGGTGGGGGCCACGTTGGACGCCTGTCTGGGCGTGGCCGCCGCGCATGGGGACGGCGTGCCGCCGCTCGGCCTGGTCGCGATGGGCCGCTGGGGCGGGGCCGAGCTGGGCTTCGCGTCCGACGCCGATGCCATGGTCGTCGTGCCCGACGGCACGGACGAGCGCGGGCTGGCGGCCGCGGTGCAGGCCGTGGCGCTGGTGCGACGGCTGCTGGCCGCGCCCGGCCCGGAGCCGGCGCTGGCCGTCGACCTGGACCTGCGTCCCGAGGGCCGCGACGGCGCCGTCGCGCGCACGGTCACCAGCTACGCCGACTACTACGCCCGCTGGTCGGCCACGTGGGAATCCCAGGCGCTGCTGCGCGCGGCGTATGGCGCCGGCGACCCCGCGCCGGTGAACGATCTGCTCGACCGCGTGGCCGGTCTGCGCTGGCCCGAGGACGGGCTGGACGACGAGCAGGTGATGGCCATCCGCAAGCTGAAGCTGCGCATGCAGCGCGAACGCGCCCGCGACCGGGCGCACAACCTCAAGCTCGGCCCGGGCGGTCTGAGCGACGTGGAGTGGACGGTGCAGCTGCTGCAGCTGAAGCATGCGGCGCAGGTGCCGGACCTGCGCACGACCCGCACGCTCGATGCGCTCGCGGCCGCCACGCAGGCCGGGCTGATCGCCCCGGCCGACGCCGATGCGCTGCGCCAGGCCTGGACGCTGGCGTCCCGGCTCCGCAACGCGACCATGCTCGTGCGTGGCCGTGCCTCCGACACGCTTCCCGGCGACGCGCGCGAGACGGCCCAGGTCGCGATGCTGCTGGGCTACGGCCCCGGCGAGGCGTCCGCGCTGCAGGCCGACTGGGACCGCGCCGCGCGGCTGGCCCTGCGCGTCGTCGACCACGTGTTCTGGGGCGCCTAGCCACGACGCGGGCGTTGTCACGCGTCGGCTTGTGGACGTCTGGTCCACGGCGCCTAGCGTTCCTAGCCCGCGTCGCGTCTAGATGCCAGATGGCAATCTCAGGCTTCGCCTAGGCGGCGAGGCTCGCCAGCTTCAAGCCGAGCTCGGTGTTGGTGGGCTCGACGTAGAAGACGTCGTCGGGGAAGACCACCACCGGGATGTGGCGCTGCCCGCTGATCGCCTCGGCGCGGGCGGCCGCGGCCACATCAGCCTCCAGGTCGATGGCGTCGTACGCCACCCCCGCGGCGTCCAGCACCGCCTTGGCGCGGCGGCAATCCGGACACCAATCGGCGCCGAACACGGTGATCACGTCGAAGTGTTCCGGGGACGTCCCGGTCGCGCTAGCCATGGGGCCAGTGTAGGCCTCACAGCTTGTCGGGCACGTCGCGGTTCAGGGCATCCAGCCAGGCGGTGGCGGTCGCATCGCTCGGCATGGCCCAGCCGCCGCGCGGGTCGAAGGACCCGGTCGGGCAGACCGAGGGGCCGTCCGCCGCGCACGAGCGCTTGTACTGGTTGATGAAGAACCGCTGGTAGAACTTGCCGAGCCACGACTTGATGGTGGCCAGGTCGTAGGTGGTCTTGCGGTCGTCGGGGTATCCGGGCGGCCACGAGCCGGCCTGCTGGTCATGCCAGGCATGCCAGGCGAGGAAGGCGATGCGGCTCGGCGAGGCGCCCCAGCGCAGCGTGTGGTAGACGAAGAAGTCGTTGAGCGGGAACGGTCCGACCGACCCCTCGGATGACTGCAGCGCCTGGCCGTCGGCCTGCGGGATCAGCTCGGGTGAGATCTCCTGCGCCACGATCTGTGCCAGCACGTCCGAGGCGACGTCGCCGAACTCGTTGGTCCGGATCACCTCGCCGACCATGAACTGCAGCAGTGTCTTCGGGACGCCCGCGTTGACGCCGTAGTGGCTGATGTGGTCGCCGACGCCGTACGTGCACCAGCCCAGCGACTCCTCCGACAGGTCGCCGGTGCCGATGACGAACCCCCCGCGCTGGTTGGCCACGCGGAACAGGTAGTCGGCGCGCAGCCCGGCCTGCACGTTCTCGAACGTGACGTCGTAGACCGGCTTGCCGTCCGCGTACGGATGCCCCAGATCGGCCAGGATCTGCTTGCCCGCCGCCCGGATGTCGATCGTCTCGGCGCTGACGCCCAGGGCCTGCATGAGTGTCATCGCGTTGGATGTCGTGGTGGTGGACGTGGCGAAGCCCGGCATCGTGAAGGCCAACACGTCGGTGCGGGGACGGCCCAGCTGCTCCATCGCGCGCACGCACACGATCAGCGCGATGGTGCTGTCCAGCCCGCCGGACACGCCGAGCACGGGCTTGACGTTGCCGCCGATCGCCTGGATGCGCCGCACCAGCGCGGCCGTCTGGATGGCCAGCGCCTCCTGGCAGTCCCGGGCCAACTCGGCCGGGTCATCGGCCGCGAACGGGAACCGGCGCACCCGGCGCAGCAGCCCGAGGTCGCCGGACGGCAGCTCGGCGATCGGCTCGGTCTGCTCCTTCTTGAACGAGCATTCGCAGCCCATGTTCCAGTCGGTCTTGGTGGCCTGGGTCATGCCGGCGCGCACGCGCTCCTGGCGCACCCGGCGCAGGTCGATGTCGGCGGTGACGCCGCTGGCGGCCACGGGGAACCGGGGCGATGCATCCAGCACGTCGCCGCACTCGGCGATCAGGGTCAGGCCGTCGAACACCGCGCCGGTGGACGACTCGCCCGCACCCGCGCAGGCCAGCACGTACGCGGCGCGCGCACGCAGCGACGCGGCCTGGACGAGCGTGCGCCGTTCGTCGGCGCCGCCGAGCACGGCCGCGGGCGAGGCCAGGTGTGCGATGACCTCGGCGCCGTCCAGCACGCCCGGCACGTGCATCGGCTGCGGCGTCCAGCCGTCGGTGCCGACGGTGACGGCGACGCGCAGCGGCAGCGTCTCGCACTCCAGCGGACAGGTCACGGACACCTCGACCATGCGTCCGGCGACGGGAACGGAACTGAAGGCCGGGTCGGGATCGCCTGCGAACGGAGCCGCGGAGAACCACCGTCCGGCGCCGTCGGCGGCCGGGTGCGTCTGCGGGACGACCGCGACGAACTGGCCGCGGTGGATGGCCACGGCGCAGTTGTAGAGGCGGTTGCCACAGCGCAGCGGCGCGCCCACCAGGATCATGGGCAGCAGCTGGAACGACGCCTGGCGCAGTGTGTCGAGGGCCTGTTCGACGGCGTCCAGCAGCGCATCCTGGCGGAACAGGTCGCCGCACGTGGCGCCGGTCAGGCACAGCTCGGGATAGACGACCAGCGCGCAGCCCTGCTGCGATAGCGGGGCGAGGTCGGCGGCGATGGCCGCTGCGTTGGCGGCCGGATCGGCGAGATGGATCGGCAGTACGCGCGCGGCCACGCGCGCGAAGCCCTGGGCATAGATGTTCGTGAAATCCACGGACCCCAGCCTAGCCGCCCGTGCGATACCCCGACGGTGCGTCCGACCCACTTCCGGACGGCTCCGAAAGGTCATTTGCTGCTGAATGCGCACCTTATGTCTGGGAACGCATTAGGCTGAACGCAATCTGCCGCCGGCATAACCCCAAGGAGGAATCATGGCAGGAACGTTCGAGGTGTACCAGGACAAGGCGGGCAAGTTCCGTTTCCGCCTGAAGGCGAGCAACAACCAGGTGGTCGCAACCGGCGAGGCCTATGAGAGCCGTGCCAATGCGGTCAAGGGTTGCGAAGCGGTGCAGCGCGCCGCCGAAGGCGCGAAGATCGTCGATACGGACGCCTGAGCCGGCGCAGTCCTCACAGGCCCGCGTCGAAGGACATGGCGGCGAAGTCGTCGTCGCCGTGTCCTGACCGGCGGGCATGCTCCAACGCGGCGAAGGCGGCGGTGAGGGCGGGTGTCTGCTTGCCGGCGGTCAGGCGCAGCATCAGGTCGACATCCTTGGCCAACAGGTCGGTGCTGAACTGGGTGTCGCTGAAATCGCCACCGGCGAGCGTGGCCCCCTTCATGCCTGCGATGACCGAGAACGGCGTCTTGGGCAGGCTCAGCAGCGCGAGCGACTCGGCCTGGGTCAGCCCACCGGACTCGCCGACGCGCACGCCCTCCATCAGACCCTCGTAGCCGATGGCCAGCGACAGGTTGACCACCAGCTTGCCGACGGCCGCCTTGGCCGGGGTCTCGTACTCGACGATGCGCTGCGGATCGGCCCACGCCGACACGACGCCGCGGGCGGATGTCCGTGCCGCCGCGTCCGTGCCGCCGATGAGGACGCCGAGGTCGCGGGCCTTCGCCGGGCCGAGCGAGCCGAGCACGGGGGAGTGGACGTAGCGCACGCCGTGCTTGCCTGCCCACGCGTCCGACTCCTGCGCGAGCATCGGGCCGACGGTCGTGATGTCCACCCAGACGGTGCCGCGCGGGATGGGCAGGTCGGCGTCGAGGACGGCCTCGCGGATGGCGTCCGGCCCGAACAGGCAGGTCAGTGTCATGTCGGCGCCCGCGACGGCGTCGGCGGCGCAGGCCGCCACGTGGGCACCCAGCCCCGCGAAACCCTCGGTCGGCTTGGGCGAACGATTCCAGACGGTGACCTCGTGGCCGGCATCGATCAGGTGCGTGGCCAGGATGCGCCCCATGCGCCCCAGGCCGAGAAAAGCGATATGCATGGGGCCATCCTAAGGCCCTAGTACAGCGGGCGCCCCTGATCGTCGGGGATGCCGCTGTGCCGCCAGAAGTACGTGGTCAGCTGGTCGCGCCACTCGTCGGCGCAGCGCACCTGCTCGTCCAGGCGTTCGCTGACCCGCGCAAAGACTGCGTCGTCCACCAGGCCCTTGACGCGCTGCCAGTCGGTGCGCATGCGTTCGGCAGCCGCCGCGCCCTCGAAGTGCGTGTCGTAGACGTGCTGGATCAGGGTCTTGCCGCTGTGCAGCACGTGCGTGTACGGCACGTGGTGGAAGAACAGCAGCAGGTCGTCGGGGCAGTCGGCCAGCGATTCGNAGACGTCGGCCCACGGCTGGTGGTACTGCCCGGTGTAGCCGGAGCCACTCGCGCGCGTGCGGTCCACCCCGATGCCGTCGCGGTCGGCGAAGTGGTACGTGCCCCACGGCGAATATTCGTAGCCGTCGACGCTGGGCCCGTAGTGCACGCCGGGGTTGACCATGAACCCGATGCCGAGCGGGGCGGTGTAGCTCTCGTAGACAGCCCGCGAGCCGAGCATCATGGCGCGCAGCGTCTGCCCGACCAGCGGATCGGCACCCGGGAACGTCAGCCCGATCCACTCGTCCAGGATCGCGGCGGGGTCGAGCGTCGGATCCCAGGCCAGCCGCCCGAACCCGTACAGGTTGGCCTGGGCCAGCGGATGCCCCGTCCAGAACTGGTCGGTGCCCACGTTCGAGACGGCGATGATGCCGCCGTCCAGGCCGTCCGGTGCGCGCCCGGTGACCACGTCGGCCTGCGTGACCGCGCCGCCCCAGGGGCGCCAGTCGAGCACCTCGTGCCACTGTTCGGGGAGGTAGTAGACGTGGCGCTGCTGGCCGGTGTACTCCTGCGTGACCTGCAGCTCCAGGCCGACGTGCGTGTGCGGCATCGCCGACAGCAGCGGTGAGATGGCCTCGCGCACCTGGAAATCCAANGGGCCGAACTTGACCTGCACCACGACGTTGTCGGCGAACTGGCCGTCCAGCGGGGTGAAGTGGTCGTACGCGGCCCGCGCCCGGTCGGTGCGCCGGTCGCGCCAGTCCTGCCGGTGGTTGTAGACGAACGCGCGCCAGTGGACCAGGCCGCCGAACGGCGCCAGTGCGGCGGCCAGGCAGTTCGCGCCGTCGGCGTGCGTGCGCCCGTACGCGAACGGTCCGGGCTGGCCCTCCGAGTCGGCCTTGACGACGTAGCCGCCGAAGTCGGGGATCGCCTCGTAGACGCGTGCCGTGGTGGTGGCCCACCAGGCCCGCACGGCCGGGTCGCAGGGGTCGGACGTCGGCAGGTCCCCCAGTGCGGCCGGCGCGTTGAAGTTCACCGCCAGATGCGTCCGCACACCCCAGGGGCGGACGATGTCGGCCAGCGTGGCCACCCACTCCAGCCTGGTGGTCAGCAGCGTCGACTCGGTGTGGTGCACGTTGACGTTGTTGATGCACAGGTGGTTGATGCCGATGCTCGCGAGCAGCCGGGCGTAGCGACTCACGCGCGACAGGTCGTCGCGCAGCGTGCCGTCGTCGAACCAGAGCGCACCGCCCGCGTAGCCGCGCTCGACCTGGCCCATGACCGGATGCACGTCGATGTTGTCCCAGTGGTCGAGCATGCGCACCGAGGTCGCGGGGGCGATCGTGCTCGCGGGTACATCGCGGCCGAAGGCGGCCTCGCCGCGGCGCACGACCTCGAACAGGCCGTACAGCAGCCCGGACGCATCGCTGGCGCTCACCGTCGTCACTGTCGGCGTGCTCGCGAGCATGAACGCCTCGGCGCCCAGCCCGGCGTCGGGGTCGAGCACCAGGTGCAGGCCCGTGGTTGCGGCGCCGCGGGTCAGCGAGCCGCCGTATGTGCTTGTCGCGGCCTCGATCTCGCCGACGATGCTGCCGAGCACCAGGGCGGGCGTCCCGTCCAGATCCGGCGCGTCCAGCGTCACGTGGCGGCGCCCCAGCGCGGCGAAAGCGGCGGTCGGCAACCAGGCGGGATGCTCGGTCATGGTGGGTCCTCTCGTCAGTGCGTCTGGCCGAGCAG
>WRGV01000091.1 GCA_009787035.1 Propionibacteriaceae bacterium
GTCCACTGCGGCGAACGGTGAGAACTGGTTGGGGGCCACGCTCATCGGCTCGGGCGCGTTCGGCTTGCTTCGCCATGGCGAGATCTTGCCCGCCAGCACCTTGACGCTGTTCGACTGTGTCAGCACCAGCGCGATGATCACGAGCAGGGCGGTGATCAGCTTCATGTCCGAGCTGGACAGGAAGCTCCACTTGAGTGCGCCGTAGATGGCCATGCGGTACAGCACCGAGCCGAACACCACGCCGAGCGTGGCCAGCCACAGGTACCGCGTGCCGAAGATCGCGTTGCCCAAGATGACCGACGCGAGACCGATCAGGATCGTCCCCGTGCCGTCCGTGATCACCGACGCCCCGGTGTACTGCGCGTATGTCGCCCCGGCCAGGCCGACCAGGCCATTGGACAGCGCCAGCGTGACGATCTTGGTGAAGTCGGTGTTGATGCCCAGCGACGCGGCCATGCCCGGGTTGTCGCCGGTGGCCATCACGGCCAGGCCGAACTTGGTCGACAGGTACCAGTTGACGATGGCCACCATGAGCAGCACGCCAACGCCGATGAGGGCGATCATGACCCACGTGTCGCGCAGCCGGAGCTCGACCAGATGGCTGAAGATGCTGGGCTTGCCGAGCAGCGGCACCATGGCCCGGGGCACGTGGTCGTGCCCGAGCCCCATGATGCGGGTGTTGATCGAATACAGCGCCAGCATCACCAGGATGCTGGAGAGCAGCGGGTCGATGTGGCACTTGGTGTGCAGCAGGCCGGTGCACATGCCGGCCAGCGCGCCGCCGACGAAGCCCATCAGCGTGGCCAGCACCGGGTTGACGCCGTTGAAGATCATGATGGCGGCGGTCGCCGTGCCGGTGGTGAACGAGCCGTCCACGGTCAGATCGGCGAAGTTCAGGATGCGGAAGGTCAGGAACACCCCGAGCGCGACCAGTGCGTAGATGAGTCCTTGGTCGATGGCGCCGAGCATCCCGTCCGTCCTTTCGTGTGGCTATGCCTCTTCGCCTTCGTGTCCTGGCTAGGACGACGTGGTGGTGACCACTTTCGCGCCCTGCAGGAAGCTGTCGGGCAGCGTGAGACCGAACGTCTTGGCGGCGTCCGGGTTGGCCACCATCTCTGCGTCCGTCACGGCAAGCGGCTTGATGGTGCTGACGTCCACGTGGTCGCGCAGGATCTTCACGGCCATGTCGCCGGTCTGCTTGCCCAGGGCCTCGTAGCTGACGCCCTGCGCGGCCACCGTGCCCTGCGACACCGAGTCGGCGTCGGCGCTGAAGACCGGGATCTGGTTGTCCTGGCCCCAGCCGATGACCGTGGACAGCGAGGCGATCACGGTGTTGTCGGTGGGGATCAGCAGTGCGTCGACGCCCTTGAGCGCCGCCAGGCCGACGCTGATGTCGCTGGACGAGGTGATGGCCTGCGTCTTGAGCGTCACGCCCGCGGCCTCGGCCTGGGTCTGGTAGGCGGTGACCTGCACCTGCGAGTTGGGTTCGGACGACGAGTACAGCACACCGATGGTCTTGGTGCTCGGCTTGGCCTTGAGGATGAGATCGACCGGCTTGGCCGTCGGGTTCAGGTCGCTGGTTCCCGTGATGTTGGGCCCGGCCTGATCCCACGACGGCACGAGCCCGGCGCCGACCGGGTCGGTCACGGCGGCGAACAGGATGGGACGATCCTGGACGGCCGTGGCCATCGCCAGCGCGATGGGTGTCGAGATGGCCAGCACGAGGTTGATGCTCTTGTTGGCGGCGAACCCGGAGGCGATCGTGGCCGCGTTGGCTTGGTCGCCCTGGGCGTTTTCGCTGATCAGCTTGTAGTTGATGCCGTCAGCCTTGAGTGTCTCCTCGAAGCCCTGCTGCACCAGTTGCAGCGACGGGTGCGCGACGATGACTGCCACACCGATGGTGTACGTCGTCCCCGATCCGGATGCGGATCCGGGATTCGAGGTCGAATCGGAGCAGCCGGACAGGCCGAGCGCCAGCGCAACCGCGCTGGCAAGCGTCACGACCAGCAACCTGCGGGTCTTCATGGGGAGCCTCCATCGTCGCACGATCAGGCCTGGGTGCCTGAATCCCGCCAGCTTAACGACTGCCCACGTGGTGAGACCCGATGTCCACGGAATGGACGTCTCTCGTCAGTGCTTCCCTAGGCCGAGGGATGCGTCATGTCGGCGGGCACGACCCAGGCGTCGAACTCCGCCTCGGTGAGATCGCCGCTCTCCAGGGCCGACTCGCGCAACGACAGGCCCTCCTTGTTGGCGTGCTTGGCGATGGCGGCCGCCTTGTCGTAGCCGATGTGACGGTTGAGGGCCGTGACCTGCATGAGGTTCTTGTCCAGGTTCTCGTTGATCTTGTCGAGGTTGGGCGTGATGCCGCGGGCGCAGTGCAGCTCGAACATGCGGCAGGCGTCGGCGATCAGCTGGATCGACTCCAGGCACGACCAGGCCATGACCGGCTTGAACACGTTGAGCTGGAAGTTGCCCTGCGAACCGGCGAAGCCGACCGTCGCATCGTTGCCGAACACGCGCGTGGCGACCATGGTCATGGCCTCGCACTGCGTCGGGTTGACCTTGCCCGGCATGATCGAGCTGCCCGGCTCGTTCTCGGGCAGGTGCAGCTCGCCGATGCCGTTGCGCGGGCCAGACGCGTACCAGCGGATGTCGTTGGCGATCTTCATCAGCGCCATCGCCAGCACGCGCAGGCTGGCGGACACGCCGACCAGCGCGTCGTGCGCCGACAGCGACGCGAACAGGTTGGACGCCTGGTGGAACTGGAGCCCCAGCTCGTCCGTCATGTACTTCGCGGCGGTGCGCCCGAAGTCGGGGTGCGCGTTGAGTCCGGTGCCCACGGCCGTCCCGCCGATGGCCAGGTCGCGTGCGCGGACGTCCGCGGCCTTGACACCCTCCAGCGCGAAGTCGATCTGGGCGACGTAGCCCGAGAACACCTGCCCGAGCAGCACCGGCGTGGCGTCCTGCAGGTGCGTGCGTCCGACCATGACGATGTCGGCGAACTCGTCCGCCTTCGCGGCCAGCGTGTCGCGCAGCGTCGTGACCGGCGCGTACAGGTAGTTGTTCAGCTGGTCGACGATGGCCAGGTGCATCGCGGTCGGGAACGTGTCGTTGCTCGACTGGCCGCGGTTGACGTCGTCGTTGGGGTGGATCGGCTTCTTGGAGCCCATCGTGCCGCCGGCCAGCTCGATCGCGCGGTTCGAGATGACCTCGTTGGCGTTCATGTTGGTCTGCGTGCCCGAGCCGGTCTGGAAGACGACCAGCGGGAACTCGGCGTCGAGCTTCCCGGCGATGACCTCGTCGGCGGCCTGGATGATCAGGTCGGCCTTCTCGCGCGTCAGCTGCCCCAGGTCGGCGTTGGCCTGCGCCGCACACTTCTTGAGCACGCCGAGCGCCTTGATCATCGGACGTCCCCAGATGAACGTCGGGCGTCCGATCTCGAAGTTGCCCAGGCTGCGCTGCGTCTGCGCGCCCCAGTAGTGGTCGGCGGGCACCTCGATGGCGCCCATGCTGTCGGTTTCGGTGCGGGTGGTAGTCATGCCACCAACCTACCTCGTTCGCCGTGTGGCGAAGAGGTTTCGCGGTCAGGAGCGAGTGCTCTGGATGAACGCGGCGAGTGCGGCCAAGTTGTGCGTCCAGATGATCGTGAGGCCGTCGTCTTGCGCTGACATCAGGTTGTGCATCCTGAAGACCCCGGAGATGACGGCGACCGGCACGACCCCCAGTCTGCCGAACTCGGCGATCCAGGTTTTCGCCTTGACCGCGGCGTCGTTGTTGACGCGTTTCACGCTGTTGGTCGAGGAGTTGCTGACCTTGCATTCGATGGGCATGCCTCGTCCGTCCCACAGCGACACGATGAGATCGGCCTTGCGCGTGCCGAACTCCGCTTCGCGGCAGAAGTGCCCCCGGGGTAGCAGGTCGGCCACGGTGTTCACCTGTCGGGGCTCCTCGCGGATCAGGCCGAGGCTTTCCAGGTAGTCGGCCACCGCCTCTTCCTGCTCGGCCTTGGCGTTGTTGCGGCGCTCCGTCTGCACCCGCTGGACCGCCATCAGGGCCGTGGTTGCCACAATCGCCGCGTGGCGTTCGGACGGAGTGGGTTGACGATGCTCCGGCACCCACGGGAAGCGATTGCGGTCGAGTGCCATCATGGCGATCTGGACGACGCGGTGGGCATCCTCGGGATGAGCTCCAAGCCGGGACGGCACCAAGCTCGAGACATCGGCCAGTACCTTCAGATCATCCTGGCTGATGGCTGGGGATGCCAGGTAACGCACCACGGTGAGCAGATCCTCAGCACTCACGAACTGTGCGGCCTGTGAGTCCAGCTGGGTGAGATCGGCCGATCCCTCCATGAGTCGTGCCACGACAGTCTGGTAGGAGGCGAAGACGTCGAGATAGCGTTCCAGCGGTTCCTGCAGTCTGTCCCGGCGGAACTGCTCGACGGCCACCGCGATGTCGGCGTCGAACTGTTCGCCCGTCCAGCGAGGCGGTGGGGTCTGTGGCATCGGGTCAGACTCCTTGTGACAGTGCTGCCAGTGTGGGGATCGGGATGCGCTCCATCTCCCTCGGCTCGAACTTGGTCAGCCCGCCCGCGTAGGTCCGGCCCTGCCCGAGGGTGACGGCATTGCGCAGGTAGGCGGCCAATGCATCCAGCTGCGTGTCATTGAGCGGCTCGCGGGGATACAGGCCGTGGGCGATGTTGATGTGGCGGGCGGCGACGTCGTTNCGGACGAAGGTCGGTGGACGCCGGGCCATGTAGGTGGCCAGCACCGGTGCGGGCTCGCGCAGGCCGACGCTGTACCAGGCGCGGCGATTGGAGGCGATGTAGCCCTGGTCGGCGGCCGCATTGCGTGCGGACCGCAAGAATCGGTCGATACGCCGGCGATCGGCCGGATCGAAGACGTCCAGATCGACCGGGAGATCGACCACGCGCTTGAGACTGGCGGCATCCTGGAGACGCTCACCGGCCAGGAACAGCTCCCTGGCCCTGGTAACCGAAGGGAACAGCACCGACGCGGGCAGGTCGATGTCGCTGCGCTGGCACACCCAGACCTTGTTAGCGCCGGTGACCGCCCCGCGGTGCACCTGGACGAGCTCGCCGAGCTCGACGTAGTCCTCCGGAAGCGCGGTGGTCGTGCGGGTCAGGACGGACCAGCGGTTGGTCTGGGCCATCGTTGTGCGAGCGATCTCTTGCCCACCGGACAGGTCGGCAAGGTCGGTCACGTTCGCCACCTCGCGGATGCGGATGCTCTCGGGCTTGGCGCCCACCTCGAAGCACGTGATCGCGCCGGTGACCGTCGCATCGGCAAACGGCAAAGACTCGGGGGTCAGGATGTTGAGCGAGAGTCCGCCAAGATCGCCAAGGAAAAGATCGCGTACCAGTTGGCCGTAGTTCACATCCAGCCATTCTCTGCTGGTGATGAGGGCGCCGAAATCGCCTGGGCTGGCGTGCTCGGCGGTGGCGAGGAAGAAGTGAACATGCAGGCCGGACAGGCCGCTGGCCGACAACCCACGACGCTGTGCGGTCGTGCGCAACCACGTCTTCCAGGCGGGGTCGATCTGGTGATGGCGGACATAGGGCGGATTACCGAGGAACAGCGTGCGTCCCGGGATCTTCGGTACGTCCAGACAGCGGTAGTCGGCGTTGACGACACGAACCCGGTCGCCGAGATGGCGGACCGCTACCGCGGCTCGGGTCATCAGAGTCGCGACCGGGTCGATGTCAGCCGCGACGATGGTGGCTTCGGGGAAGGCCTGTGCCGCGGCCAGGCAGAATCTGCCCGATCCGGTGCCGGGGTCGATGATGCGAGCTGGTGTGCCGTGGGCCTGTGCCCACAAGACCATGGCATTCACGATGGTGGCAGGGGTGTACGTCTGGCCGAGAGGGCGGCGGTCTTCCGCGGACACGATCGCGGCGAACATGTCGCCGAGAGGGTCTTCGCCGCGCTCGATCCGGCGCCGGACGTCGTCAGTCTTCGTCGGATCGCCGGGCTGATGCGTGCCGCGCACGCGGGCCGACCAGGCTTCCTCGGCATCGCTGAGATCGCCGGACTGGGCACCGAGGCGCAGGCACAACCCGACGAGTTCATGAATGGGGGGGAGTGCTGGTTGCGGGCTCGGTGCCGCACGTAACGTGGTCATGGCATCGGCACCCCCTCGTCTGCCGTCCGGTCCGCCCGGTACCTGACCGACTGTAGCCCGCCCGAGGCAGTCTTGTTGGTTGCGGGTGGTCGCGTGTTTCACAGTGCTGACGAACATGTGTTCGATACTATANGGTGCCACCGACAATTCCCGCGCACCGCTGGCTCTCGGGTCAGCGATGGGCCTCGGTACAGTGGTGGCATGCCGTCCCTTCTTCACACCGAAGCCATCGCCCGCGCATCGCTCATCACGGTGACCTCGATGGAGGTGAGTCTCGACCTCACTGACCATGACCGGTTCACCTCGCACACCCGCATCCGTTTCGACGCCGCACGTGTGGGCGCACAGACGTTCGCCGACTTCAAGGGGCGCGAGCTGGTCGGTGCGACGCTGAACGGTGACGCGCTGGCGCCCGATTGCTGGGCGGACGAGCGGATCGCCCTGTCGGATCTGCGCGCGCACAACGAGCTGGTGGTGGACGGCGTCATGGAGTACGGCCACGACGGCGAGGGCCTGCACCAGCACGACGACCCCGCCGACGGGTGCACCTATCTGTATGCGATGAGCTTCCTGGACGCGGCCCCGCGCTGGTTTGCCTGCTTCGACCAGCCCGATCTCAAGTCCCCGTACCACTTCGACGTGCGCGTGCCGGGGGATTGGACGGTCTGGGGCAACGGCCGGGCCACGCAGGTCGAGCCCGGACGGTGGACGCTGGAGCAGCGCTG
>WRGV01000092.1 GCA_009787035.1 Propionibacteriaceae bacterium
ACACTCGGCGGGCCCGAGGTGAGCATCGACTCGTCCGCCTCCAGCCAGTTCGTGTCCGGGCTGCTGTTGGCCGGTGCGCGCTTCCCCGCGGGGCTCGACCTGCGCCACGTGGGCCAGACCGTGCCCTCGGCGCCCCACATCGCGATGACCGTGCAGATGCTGGCCGATCACGGCGTGCGGGTCGAGATGCCCGAACCCAACCGCTGGATCGTCCATCCCGGACCGGTGTCGGCCTGCGACGTTCACCTGGAGCCCGACCTGACCAACGCGGCCGCCTTCCTGGCCGCCGGCGTGCTGACCGGCGGCCATGTCGAGGTGCCCACCTGGCCGGACACGACGACGCAACCCGGCGACCAGATCCGGGGCGTGCTGGAGGCCTTCGGCGCGCGCGCCGATCTGGAGGACGGCACGGCGCGGGCCGCGTGCACCGGACCGCTGCGCGGCATCGACATCGATCTGCACGAGGCCAGCGAGCTGACGCCGGTCGTGGCGGGGCTGGCCGCGTTCGCGGGCGGACAGACCACGATCACCGGCGTGGGACACATCCGCGGGCACGAGACCGACCGCATCGCCGCGATCGCCGAGACGCTGACGGCCGTGGGTGTCGAGGTGCGGGAAACACCGGACGGGCTGGTGATCCGCGGCGCCGCGGCAGCGCAGCTGCACCCCGCCGCGCTGAAGAGCTTCGGCGACCACCGCATGGTGCACCTGGCCGCGCTGCTCGGCCTGATGGTGCCCGGGGTCACGGTGGACGATGTCGGCGCCACAGCCAAGACGATGCCCGACTTCCCGCAGCGCTGGGCCGCCATGATCGCAGGACGCGCCGCATGAGCCCGGTCGTGCGCGGGCGGCGCGGTGAGACGTTCGACGACACGGACGCGTCCGACCTGGATGCCTTCGACCGGCCGAAGCGGCACACGCGCCCGCGCACCAAGGATCGTCCCGACTACTCACAGGCCCCGCTGGGCCGCGTGCTTGGCGTCGATCGCGGCCGCTACGAGGTGCGCCTGGACGGGCGCACGCTGCGCGCCGTCAAGGCCCGCCAGCTGGGCCGCAAGGGCGTCATCGTCGGCGACCAGGCCATGCTCGTCGGCGACCTGACCGGCGGGGAGGGCACGCTGGCGCGCATCGTCGGGGTCGCCCCGCGCACCACGCAGCTGCGCCGCACCGCCGACGACACCGACCCCGTCGAGCGGCCCATCGTCGCCAACGCCGACCAGCTGCTCATCGTCTGTGCGCTGGCCGACCCGCCGCCGCGTCCGGGCATGATCGACCGCATCCTGGTGGCCGCGTACGATGCGGGCATCGCACCGATTCTGTGCCTGACCAAGGCCGATCTGGCCAGCCCGGACGACCTGCGCGCCGAGTACGCGGCGCTGGACGTTCCCGTCTTCGCCACCCGGCCGGGCGCCAGCCTCACTGCCCTGCGCGACGCGCTGGATGGGCACACAACCGTGTTCGTCGGGCACTCGGGCGTCGGCAAGTCGACGCTGATCAACGCGCTGGTGCCGGGGGCCGGACGCAGCACCGGCGCCGTCAACGACGTGACCGGGCGCGGGCGGCACACGTCCACCTCGGCGGTCGCCCTGGAACTGCCGGACGGCGCCGGCTGGGTCATCGACACCCCTGGCGTGCGCAGTTTCGGCTTGTCGCACGTGCAGCTGGCGTCGGTGATCGATGCCTTCCCCGACGTNGCGGCCATCACCGCCGACTGTCCGCGCGGCTGCCGCCACGAGGCCGGCGCCGTGGACTGCGCGCTGGACGAGGCGGTCGCCGACGGCCGTCTGGACGCCGCCCGGCTGACATCGCTGCGCCGCATGCTCGTGGCCGTCGCCGACCAGCCCCTGCTGAGCTGAGGTTTTTCGCCACGGCAAGCCTGCCCGCACCCGCCGCGTGTCGCCGGTACCCTGGGTGCCATGAGTAGCTTCACCGACGATCTACGCCTGGCGCATCTGATGGCGGACAACGCCGACTCGATCGGCATGAGCCGCTTCCGCGCGGACGACCTGATCGTGACGACGAAGCCCGACATGACCGCGGTCAGTGACGCCGACCAGTCGATCGAAGCCGCGCTGCGACGCACGCTGGGCAGCGCCCGTCCGCGCGACGCGGTGCACGGCGAGGAGCAGGACGACACCGGCTGGGGCCCGCGCCGCTGGATCATCGACCCGATCGACGGCACCGCCAACTATGTGCGCGGCGTGCCCGTCTGGGCCACGCTCATCGCGCTGATGGTCGAGGACACCGTGCGCGTCGGCGTGGTCAGCGCGCCGGCGCTGGGACGGCGCTGGTGGGCCTCCGAGGGCGACGGCGCGTACGCCGGGAAGACGCTGTTCGGCGGGCAGCAGCTGCACGTCTCAGGCATCCAGCGCATCGAGGACGCGTTCCTGTCGTACTCCAGCCTCGGCGGCTGGATGGCGACGCGGCGGGCCCGTCCGTTCGCCAACCTGCTGCGCGACTGCGACCGCACGCGCGCGTTCGGCGACTTCTGGAGCTACATGCTCGTGGCCGAGGGCACGGTCGACCTGGCCACCGAGCCCGAGCTGTCGCTGCACGACATGGCGGCGCTCGACATCATCGTGCGCGAGGCCGGCGGCCGGTTCACCAACCTGGCCGGACGGCGCGGCCCCGTCGGCCCCGGCGCCCTGGCCAGCAACGGCCTGCTGCACGACGAGGCGCTGGCCCGCCTGGCCCCCGAGCGTGACTGAAATCGATGTCTCACGGGTGATACCGTGGGGTCATGAGTGTGGCGGTCAGCGTGCGTGAGTTGCGCAACCAGGGCGGGCAGGTTCTCGACCGAGTCGAACGCGGTGAAATGCTTTGCGTCACCAAAGATGGTGATGCAGTCGCCGAACTGCACCCCGTTCGCCGCCGCAGCCTGGCACCAGCCGAGCTGATCGCACGCGCCAAGCGGCTCCCGAGAGTGGATCCCGACCGGTTGCGGCGCGACATTGATGCAGTCCTGGATCCGTCACTATGAACCACCCCATCGGTTTGCTCGACACCTCGACGGTTCTGCGCATGGATGAGCTCGAACCGTCTGAGCTTCCCGACGAAATCGTTATCTGCGCCATCACGCTGGCTGAACTGTCGGTGGGACCCCTCGTGACGAATGACGAGACGGAACGTGCGGCCCGTCAGGCGCAGGTGCAGGAAGTCGAAGCTGACTACGGCGACCCGTTGCCCTTCGATGCGGCTGCAGCCCGAGCCTTTGCGCAGGTATCTGCAGATCTACGCCGCAACGGTGGCAAGTCGAGGGTACGAACATTCGATGCGCTCATCGCCGCAATCGCCAAAGCAGCCCAGCTGCCGCTCTACACGTTCAATGCGCGCGACTTCGCCCCAGTGACGGGAGTCGAGATCGTCGCTCTCCCCTCATCTCACGTGTGACTAGAGCAGGCGCACCCGGATGGTGCCGGGGACCTCGGCGAGTTCGGCCGTGAGGCCGGGGGCGGCCTGGGTGACATCGGTCACCACGTAGCCGATGCCACCGGCCGTGGACAGCGCCTGGAAGGCGATGTTCGCCTGGTGCGCCGACAGCACGGCGTTCAGCTGGGCCAACACGCCCGGCACGTTCTCGTGGATGTGCGTGACGCGCCGGCCCTGCATCGGTGGGGTCGCCACCACGGGCAGGTTGACGCTCATGACCGTGGAGCCCGTGGCCAGGTAGTCGGCCAGCTTGGTGGCGACGAAGTGGCCGATGTCCACCTGCGCCTCCTGCGTCGAGCCGCCCACGTGCGGGGTCAGGATCACGTTCGGCACGCCCTGCAGCGGCGACACGAACGGGTCGCCCTTGCCCTTGGGCTCGACCGGGAAGACGTCCACGGCCGCACCGGCGAGGTGGCCGCTGCCCAGGGCGTCCGCCAGCGCGGCCGGATCGGTCACGAACCCGCGGCTGAGGTTGAGGAACATCGCTCCGTCCTTCATCGCCGCGAACTGGTCGGCGCCGAACAGGCCGGCGTTGCCGGGGCGCCCGTCCACGTGGAGCGTGACGAAGTCGGACTGCGCGAGCAGGTCGTTCATGCTCGCGCAGGCCTTGGCGTTGCCCAGTGCGAGCTTGTCGGCCAGGTCGTAATACAGGATGTGCATGCCGAACGCCTCGGCCACGACCGACAGCTGCGAGCCGATGTTGCCGTAGCCGATGATGCCCAGCGTGCGCCCGCGCACCTCATGGGAGCCCTCGGCCGACTTGTCCCACAGCCCGGCGTGCGTGCTCGTGGATCGGTCGAGCAGCCGGCGCGACAGCGCGACGATCTCGCACAGCACCAGCTCCACGACGCTGCGGGTGTTCGAGTACGGCGCGTTGAACACCGCGATGCCCCGCTGGGCTGCCGCCTCCAGATCGACCTGGTTGGTGCCGATGCAGAAGCACCCCACCGCCTGCACGCTATCAGGCATGGCCTGGATGACGGCGCTTGTCACCTTCGTGTTCGATCTGATGCCGAGCACTTGGACGCCGTCAAGGGCGCCCAGCAGGTCGTCGGCACCGAGCGCCCCCGAGCGGCGGTCGACGTCCAGCCCGGCCTGGCGCAAGATCGGAGTCGCGTCGGCGTGGATGTTTTCAAGCAGCAGAGCCTTCATGGGTAACGATCCTAGGCCGCCGCGCCGTCCAGGGCGTGGGCGTCTCAGCCGGGCCCCCGGAACGCGTCGGCACTCACATCCAGCGCAGGACGATCCACGACGAATCGTTGTACAGCCTCACCGTCTCGTCATCCATCACTTCCGACCGGAACGACTCGCTGAAGAAACGCATGATCTGCAACGGCTCATATCCCAGATCTACTGCCGCAATGTGCCCGCATGCGGGCCCTCCAATATCGCCTGTGGGATACCAGATTTCGCCAACAATTCGGACCGGCACTGAGAACACGCTGCACACGTCATCTGCGGCGGGCGTCACGACGAGCAGTAACCGACCGTAGCTCAAGGGACCAGATGGGGTTACGCTGAACCTGTCAGGAAAATCAACAGCACCAGCATCGGGCATTCGACCACTCACACTCACGAGACCACCACACACGGACTTCCCTGAATTCGGAACCCAACACGGCGACCACGTCTGGGAGATCTCGCGATACACGGGCGCGGAAGCATTGCTGGATCGATGGCTAAGAACAGTCGAGCAACCAGACACCATGACGCAGACCACCACAAGAAACACCTCTAGTGCCAGTACCCTGCTTGACCGCTGTTGCTGCGGAATATGTCGCCCATGTTGAATCAGCATCTCAGTCATCTCATCTTCATAGCCAACCTGATGTGTCAGCCGGTGATTAATGTAGCTCCCAGTTCATTTGCAATAGTGCGCATGGACGTGAAACCGACGCGATCGCTGCAGATGTTGAGTTGGCCGGCAGGGCCAATGTCGTGCACCGATCCGCACTGTCCACCCGTCCATGTACTGCCAAGATAGACCTGAATCATACCTGCGGCCTTGACGGTGCCGTTCGAGTTCACCGTCAGCACTGGTCCGCCGGAATCTCCCTGGATCACTGCAATCTGTCCGGAATTCTGTTGCGTTGCGCGGATGCTGTTCACATGCCCAAATCCATCGCTGGCGGTGACATTTAGGTCGTCAATCTTGAGGTTACAGTGCGCACCGGAGTTTCCCCCGCTGGTACACACGAGATCGTTGATCCCCAGATCCACCAACCCCGTCACAGCCTTGTTGTAGCCTGCCGCATCATTCCATGTGCCATCGTACATACGGCCGGCGCCACGCGCATTCAAGAGTGCCGCAGCAGCGTTGGGATTATCCGTTGTCTTGTACGGCCCGCCAACTGTCACGCTTGAGTTGTCTCTGGCACGGTATGGGCCCTTGCAGTGCCGAGCGGTGGTGATATAGGACTGTCCCTGATACTGGAGCGCGAAACCTGTGGAACACACGCCCGTACCATTTTGCGTCATCATGTACGCTCCAGCCCAGAAGGGACTGGTGTCCTTCGACCGCGTAGCCGTCCCGGCGGCCCCCTCTGTGAGGGTCACACGTGCCGACACGTCCCGCGCAATCTCTTCGGCGAGCGCCTGACGGGCCACCTGCGGCCCCACACCCACCGCACGGCCCTTCGCCGCCACCAGCTCACCCGTGAACGTGCCACTCACCACCAGACCATCATCGGTGGCACCCACACCAGCCACCNACGACACCTCGAAACCAGCCGCACGATACACATCCGCATTGTCCAGAATCGCATCCGCCGCGGCATGATCCAGCACCTTCGCCAGGAACGGGTCATCCCCGTACCACAACAACTTCACCGCCAGATTCTCAGCATCATGCACCTGACCGATATACCCCGACGTGGCCGCCTCCGGCTGCGTGATGATCCACCCCTTCAACACCCCCAACGTCTCCTGATTCGCCAAGAACTGCGCGTCCACACTCGCCACGAACGCATCCACCACGCTGCCCCCATCCCCCGGACCAGCCGGCGCAGCCATCTTCACATCCTCGGTGGCACCGAACGCATGCCCACCCGGCACCGCCACCAGCAACGAACGCCCTCGCCCGGGCGGGCAGCGCAGCGGGACCCCACGATCGCGGCCACGGCTCTTCGTCTCTTGCATGACGAATCCTCCCGCCCCCTGCAATCACACACGGCAACCAGGCACGACGTGGGACCGACCCACAAGACCTGGTCACAGCATGCACGGAATCTGTTCATTGACTCCACACACCAATCTACGGGACAATAGGCCCACCCGAAGCCCCGCCCACGAGATCACCCAGCACACTCACAGGCACGACCACGCTCACGCCCAACGCAACACGATCCACGACGAATCGTTGTACAGCCTCACCGTCTCGTCATCGATGACCTGCGACTGGAACGGATTTCGCAGGAAATCCAC
>WRGV01000093.1 GCA_009787035.1 Propionibacteriaceae bacterium
GCCCAGCTGCCGACCGAGCCGCTGGCCAGCGCGGCGTACGTGACCGAGATCGTGTGCCAGGCCTGCCCGAAGAACAGGTGCGGCGCGGTGAACAGGTACTTGACCTGGCCCATGATCGTGGGGTTCGACACGACCAGCAGCACCGCACCGAGAATCAGGGCGAACACGAACGCCATGACCGTCAGCGCGACGGCCTGCCACGCCGTCCCCGACCGCCACGACTCGAAGAACACCTGCGCCGGCGTGGGCCGCTTCGTCCCTCCGGTCGCCACGGCATCGGGCGCCGTGGGTGCCGCAATCGTCTGTGCGCTCATGCCTGCGCCTCCTCTTCGGTCGCAACCGGCGCCGACGCCTGCTGCGCCGCCGCCTCCCCCGCCAGGGCATCCTCGTACGGCACGCCGGCCATCATCAGGCCGAGCACGCCCTGGGACGTGTCGGGCGGCGCGATGCCCATCAGCTTGCCGCGGTACATGACCGCGATGCGATCGGCCAGCGCCTCGACCTCGTCCAGCTCCGTCGAAACGATGAGGACGGCGGTGCCGCGGTCGCGCTCGGCGACGATGCGCGCGTGCAGGAACTCAATGGCGCCGACGTCCACGCCGCGTGTCGGCTGCGAGGCGAGCAGCACCTTCAGCGGCCGGGACAGCTCGCGGGCGAGCACCACCTTCTGCTGGTTGCCGCCGGACAGGCTCGAACCGGGCAGCTGCACGTCCGGGGTGCGGATGTCGAATTCGGACACCAGCTTGTCGGCGTTGTCCAGGATGCCCGTCACGTTGAGGCGCGCGAAGGTGGAGAAGCTATCGACCTGGTCGAGCACCAGGTTTTCGGCGATGGTGAACGAGGCGACCAGGCCGTCGGCCTGGCGGTCCTCCGGCACGTACCCGACCCCGCTCTCGATGGCCTCCTTGACGCTGGCCCGGGTGATGTCGATGCCGTCCACGGTCACCGACCCGCTCAGGATCGGCTGCAGGCCGATCAGCGCCTCGGCCAGCTCGGTCTGGCCGTTGCCCTGGACGCCCGCGACGCAGACGATCTCGCCGGCGCGCACGTCCAGGCTGAAGTCGTTGACGACGACGGCGCCGGTCGGGTCGGCCACACGCAGATCCTCGATCTGGAGCACCGGCTTGCCGGGCTTAGCCTCGTCCTTGGCGACGGTCAGCGCCACCTGGCGCCCGACCATCATCTCGGCCAGCTGCATCTCGGTCATGCCCGGCTCCGCCTTGCCCACGACCTTGCCACGGCGGATGACGGTGATGTCGTCGGCCACCGCGCGCACCTCGCGCAGCTTGTGCGTGATGAACACGATCGCGTGGCCCTCGTCGCGCAGCTCGTGCATGATGCGCATCAGCTCGTCGGTCTCCTGCGGCGTCAGCACGGCCGTCGGCTCGTCGAACACCAGGTACTTGGCGTCGTTGACGAGGGCCTTCAGGATCTCGACGCGCTGNTGCACGCCCACCGGCAGGTCACCCACGACGGCGTCGGGGTGCACGTCCATGTGGTAGCGCTGCGACAGCTCGCGGACGGCCTTGCGGGCCGAGCTCAGGTCGAGCATGCCGGCCTTGCCGGGCTCGCGGCCGAGCACGATGTTCTCGGCGACCGTGAACACGTCGATCAGCATGAAGTGCTGGTGCACCATACCGATGCCGGCCTCGATCGCATCCCGGCTGTCGCGGAAGTGCTGCTCCTGTCCGTCCACGAGGATCTGGCCCTCGTCGGGCGTCAACAGGCCGTACAGCTGGTTCATCAGCGTCGACTTGCCGGCACCGTTCTCGCCGAGCAGGCAGTGAATACGGCCGGGGACGATATCGAGATCGATGTGGTCGTTGGCCACCAGCGTCCCGAAGCGCTTGGTCATGCCCCGGAGCTGGAGCCCCTGGGCAGGCGGAGCGGTCTTGTCAGCAGACCGCGCGGGCAATGTGGATTCAGTCAGCATTGACACGCCACCATTTTGCCACGACAAGGACGTCCGCAAGGGGAATCCGGCCGTTATTTCTTCAGTGGTGTCTGCCCGGGCGCTGCTCGGCGAGCCCACGGCGGTGCGCAGACAGCAACGCGGGGAGGGTCATGACGACCCTCCCCGCGCTCGCGCTATCACCGTCAGATTTACGGCCTGACGGCTATGTAGGACTAATCCTTGTTGATGCTGGGCGAATCAGCGGTGATCGTACCGTTCTGCAGGCCCTGCTTGATCGTGGTCAGCTGCGACTGCAGCGCCGCCGGAATCTTGCTGCTCCAGTCGTGGAACGGCGCGATGCCGACGCCACCGTTGGCCAGATCGCCAATGTAGTTGGCGCTCGTGAACTGGCCGTTGAGCGTGTCCTTGATGACCTGCTCCACGGCGACGTCCATGCCCTTGTAGACGCTGGTCGGCATGACCGAGCAATACTGAGCGGCGCTGACGCAGCCGTCCGTATCGACCCAGATCGCGCTCACATTGCCGCCGGACGCCTGCGCGCTCTGCAGCGCACCGGTGCCCGCGTTGCCCGCGACCGGGAACAGGACGTCGGCGCCCTGGCTGACCTGGCTGTCGGCCACGGCCTTGCCGGCAGAGACATCGGAGAACGGCGAGGAGCTCTGGACGAACTGGCCCTGCTGGGTCGTCTCATCCCAGCCGAGCACCTTGACGGACTTGCTGTTCTGCTTGTTGTAGTACTGGACGCCGTCGTAGAAGCCGTCCATGTAGATCGTCACCGACGGGATCTTCTGGCCGCCGAAGGTGCCGACGATGCCGGTCTTCGAAATGCCAGCCGCCAGGTAGCCACCCAGGAACGCGGCCTCGTTCGTGTTGAACACGAGGCCCTTGGCGTTCGGCAGCGGCGTGGTCGGACCGGAGTCGACCAGCGCGTACTTGATGTTCGGGTTCTGCTGCGCCGACTGCGTGATCGCAGCCTGCAGGTTGTAGCCGACGCCGATGATGATGTTGCACTTGGCCTGCACCATCGCCTGGACGTTCGGAACGTAGTCGTTGGCCGACGTGGACTGGACGTGCTTCTCCTGGATGCCGAGATCCTTCTGAGCAGCGAGCAGGCCGTTGTAGGACGTCTCGTTGAAGGACTTGTCATCGAAGCCACCGGAGTCGGAGACCATGCACGCGGTGAAGTTCGCCGCGTTGGCATTCACCGAAGCGCCGGGCGTTGAAGCCCCGGAGGTGGTGTTGGTGGCGGTGCCCGGGGCCTGGGCGCAACCGCTCAGGCACAGCGCAGCGGCGACCGCTGCGAGCGGCAGAGCCAACAGTGATTTCTTCACGAGTGGTTCCTCTTTCTTGGTGTCACTTGGGTTTTCGACATCGTCGAGCCCCCACGCTCGACGATCATGTACATCGCGCCCCATGTTATCGCCGCCGGTGGCGACATGCATACCTGACATGGGAAGCCTCACTAAATCGTTATCACACTGATACTTCTGCCTGCGCTAAACCGGGCTCAGCAGGGGTGCGGACGGCGCGCAACCAGGCCACGCGGCGTCCGTCCAACTCCATGGCCTCCAGGCGCCACCCGACCGACGACGGGCTGTCGTCGGCCGAGCCCCCGGTCGGCCACAGCTGCACCTCGACCGTGTCGCCCACCGCCGGCATGCGGCCCAGACACGCCACGAAATACCCCGCCACCGTGTCGTACGGCCCCTTCGGCAGCGCGAATCCCGTGCGCTCTGCGAACTCGTCCGTCGTCATCAGGCCGTCGAAGTCGTCGCGCTGGGCGTGCTCGCCGCCNGGCGGGACGACGTCGTACTCGTCGGTGATGTCGCCGACCAGCTCCTCGACCAGATCCTCCATCGTCACGATGCCCGCCGTGCCGCCGTACTCGTCCTGCACGATCGCCAGATGCGCGTGCCGACGGCGCAGCTGCGTCAGCGCCGGCAGCACCGACAGCGTCTGCGGCAGCACCAGCACCGGACGCACCAGCCGGGCCACCGGCGCCGAGCGCTGCGCCGGGTCGAGGCCCAGCAGATCGCGCAGGTGCACGAACCCGAGCACCTGGTCGGGCGACGTCCCGATCACCGGATACCGCGAGTGCGGCGCATCGTTGATCTCGCGCAGCGCCCTGCCCGCCGGCGTGTCCCCGGGCAGGAAGTCGACCTCGGTGCGCGGCACCATGACCTCGCGCAGGTTGTGGTCACCGGCCGAGAAGACGTCGTCCATGATCTGGCGCTCCTCGACCCCCAGGCTCGTCGCGTTCGACACCATCGAGCGCAGCTCGGCGCTGGAGACCTCCTCACGCCCCGTCGCCGGATCACCGCCCAGCAGCCGCACCAGCGCGTTCGTGCACACGCCCACCGCCCACACGACCGGTCGGAACGTCGCCGCCAACCCATTCACGAACGGCGCCAGCGCCAGCGCGACCAGCTCGGGGCGCTGCATGGCCAGCCGCTTGGCGGTCAGCTCGCTGATCACGATCGAACAGAAGCTGATCACGGCGGTGATCACGATCAGGGCCACGATCGAGGCGGCCTTGGGCAGCATGCCCCAGGTGACCAGCAGCGGCGCCAGCCACATCTCGGACAGCGTCGCACCGCCGAACGACGCGGACAGGAAGCCCGACAGCGTCACGCCGATCTGGACGGCCGACAGGAAGCGATTCGGATTGCCGGTGAGCGCGACGATCGCCCGTCCGCGCTTGCCGCGGTGCGACAGCGCCCGGATCTGCGGCTCGCGCAGACTCACCAGCGCCATCTCCGCAGCGGAGAAGACCCCGCCCAACAGGAACAGCGCGAAGACGACGATCAGGCTGACCCACACCTCGCTCACGACAGCATCCCCCTAGTGGGGCAGGGACTGTGAGGCTCCGTTCGCGTGGACGTCATGGGGGCCAGTCTAGTGGAACCCCCACCGGTGCGACCAGGGGTGTCAGTCGCGAACTGGGACAAGAACGGCCCCCGACGCCCGAAACTGCCCGCAACGGCCCAGACCATCCGATCTGGCTGCGAGTTTGTCCCACATTCCCAGACGACATCCTCGCCAGGAAACCTCGCTGGCGCGTTTCCTCCCATGAAGTCTGGGTAATTCCTGTGAAATAGTGCGCAAAACTGACATCAACGAGTGCGGAGAACTAGTAGTAGAGGATGCGTAATTTTTAAAGTAGACTACGCGTGAAACCTAAAGTAGAGCATCTACAAGGAGAGTTACCAAGTGCCTGAGCTAACGACTCCCTACATCCGACGCCATGTGGATCCACTCGTCGACGACCTCATGACGGCATTCTCGGCACTGATGATCACCGGCCCCCGCGGCTGCGGCAAGACCACCACGGCTGCCCGACGAGCCACCACCACGCTGAGCCTGGACGACCCACGCACAGCCGAGGCCGTCGAAAACAACCCGCACGTCGTTCTCGACGCCTCCCCACGCCCGCTGCTCGTCGACGAATGGCAGGCTGTCCCCTCATGTCTGTCTGCGATCAAACGCATTGTCGACCGCAACCACACGCCTGGGCAGTTTCTCATCACCGGCAGCGTCCGCTCGCGCTACCTGACCGGCTCTTGGCCAGGGACCGGACGATTCATCCCGGTGCGCATGTGGGGGCTGACACAGGCCGAGCTCGAAGGGCACCCCGACCTCACGGCCGACTGGTTGTGGCACCCCGATGCCCTGCATCCCCACATCTGGAACGAGGCACTCGACGTGCTCGACTACTTCGATCTGGCGATGCACGGAGGGCTTCCCGATGCGCTGGTTCACGATGAGCGCGGCCGGGCCACCTGGTTCGACGGCTACATCGATCAGCTGATCCACCATGATGTCGCTGTGCTTGGCGATGTGCGGACCCCGCTGGCGCTGGAGCGAATCCTTCAAGCCGTCGCCCTCAACACCACCGGACTGCCGACCCTGTCGAGCCTTGCCCAGGCAGCCGGGATCGCTTACGAAACGGCACAGTCATACCTCGCGGCGCTGGAGGACATGCGCGTCATCCAGCGGCTTCAGCCCTGGTTCGACAATCGATTCACCCGGTTGGCCAAATCGCCCAAGTACTATGTCTGCGACCCTGGCCTGGCAGCCCATTTGTCACACGCGAGCGCCACAACGCCCCGCACCGACGGCGGCACCACCGGACGCCTGATGGACACCTTCGTCACCGCACAGCTACGCCCCCTCATGGACATAGCTGCGCCGCGCACCGGCATGTGCCACCTGCGCGACACCGATGGCCGCCATGAGGTCGACCTCATGCTGGAGTCGAGCGCAGGAATCGTGGGTCTCGAGATCAAGTCGGCGGCGGGGGCATCTGCCAGGGACGCCCGCCATCTGGTTTGGCTGCGCGACCAGATTCCGGACGAGTTCGTCGCAGGCTACGTGCTCCACACCGGCAACTTCACGATCAACCTGAGCGACCGGGTCTGGGCCGTGCCCATCGCCGCGCTGTGGCGCCCAGAACTGGTCACCGGCTAGAGCTACGCCAGCCAGGTGGGCGGCAGGTCGGTGGCGAAGGCCCGCAGGATGGCCTCGGCACCGTCGACGGCCGACAGGTCGCCCGTCATGACCTCGTGTTCCCAGCCGGCCCGTCCATGCTTGACGGCCGGAGCCTGGCGCAGGGCCTCCAGCAGCGTGTCGTCCACCAGCTGCCACATCCAGTCGCGCTGCTGCACCGCGCGGCGCCGCTCCAGGCCGCCGGAGGCGACCAGCTGCTCGCGGTGCTTCAGCACAGCGTCCCAGACGTCCATCAGGCCGTCGCCGGTGTAGCTGGACGACGTCAGCACCGGCGGAATCCGCGCGCCCGGGTTGGAGTTGATCAGCTTCATCGCCATGCGCAGCTCGCGGGCGGCCACCCGCGAGGCCGCCTCGTTGTCGCCGTCGGCCTTGTTGACGTCGATGACGTCGGCCATCTCCAGGATGCCCTTCTTGATGCCCT
>WRGV01000094.1 GCA_009787035.1 Propionibacteriaceae bacterium
GAGGTGTGAACGGCTGCGACACGGGCGGCACGGACACAGGCGCCACAGGAGGCGTCACGGGCCGCGCCACGGGCGGCACCACCGGGGCGAACCCCTCACGCATGAGCGGCGACGAACCGAACACAGAGCCGTCCGCGAAGCGCACCGGAGCCGCCGGAGCGGGCGGACGCATCGTGGGCGTCCCCGCGCTGGTCGGGAACACCGGCCGCGGGATCGGCGGCAGCACCGGACGGGGGATGGCGCTGGGGCCAGGAACACCGATGCTCCCGGCGGGCGAAACGGGACTTCCGGCGGGCTGGATGCCCGGATTCGGCTGATTGAGTCCCGAAACCGGCGTCTGGCCCGCTGTTTGTCCCACATCTGCGGGCCGCACGGACGGAAACACCGGCNGCTGCACAGGCTGCACAGGCGGAGATTGCACAGGCGGGGCCTGCTCCGGCGAAGCTGTGGTAGGCGGGGGCTGCCCCGGTGAAGCCGCGGCAGGCTGCGCCCGCCGCGGAGCCTCGGCCCGTCGCGGTGGCGTGAGAGGAGTTGCGCCGTCATCGGCGTTCAGCGCCATATGCCCACGATACGGCCTCATCGCCGCCGGCGGCTAACACTGATGGGATTCTGAGACGAAGACGACGAAGGCCCCCGCCGGGGCGGCAAACCGTCCGCGGCAGGAGCCTTCGTCCTCGTGTGTCAGTGTGCGCTACAGCTTGCGAGCCAGCAGCGCCCCCAGACGCTCGTGCTGCACGGCCGCGACGGCCGTGAGCGGGATCTCCTCGGGGCACACGGCCGAGCACTCGCCGTACAGCGAGCACGCGCCGAACTCACCCTCCATGGCGGCCACCATGCGCTCGGCACGGCGGTTGCGCTCGATCTTCGGCATGGGCAGCAGCGACAGGTGCAGCAGCTTCGCGCCGGTGAAGAGCATGGCCGCGCCGTTCGGGCAGGCCGCGACGCACGCGCCACAGCCGATGCACACGGCGAAGTCCAACGCCTTCTCGACGGTGGCGTGCTCGACCGGCAGCGCCTCGGCGTCCGGCGCGCTGCCTGCGTCCACATCCACGTTGCCGCCGGCCGCGATGATGCGGTCGAGGCCCGAGCGATCGACCATCAGGTCCTGCACGACGGGGTACGCCCCCGCGCGCAGCGGCTCGATGCGCAGGCGCTGGCCGTCGGTGAACTGGCGCAGCCGCTGCATGCACGTCGTCATGTGCGGCGTCGGTCCGTGCGGGTGCCCGTCGATCGTGACGCCGCAGCATCCGCAGATCGACTCGCGGCAGTCCGACTCGAATGTCACCGGCTCCTTGCCCTCCAAGATGAGGTGCTCGTTCAGGCGGTCGAACATTTCGAGCACGCTCATGCCGGGGTCGAGATCGTCGACCTCGTACGTCTCGAAGTGCCCCTCGGACGCGCTGTCCTTCTGGCGCCAAATGTCCAGTGTGAGCTTCACTTGTAGTTCCTCCTTGCCACATGGACGTTCTTGTACTCCAGCGGCTCCATATGCCGGGTGAACGACATCTGCGGGTTGCCGTCGAACGCGCTGGGCGCCTGCGTCTGCCACGCGGAGGTGAACATCCAGTGGTCGTCGTCGCGCAGCGACTCGCCGCCCTCGGTGTGCTCCACGCGGTAGTGCGCGCCGCAGCTCTCCTCGCGGTCGAGCGCGTCCACACACATCAGCTCGCCCAGCTCCAGGAAGTCGGCCACGCGGCCGGCCTTCTCCAGCGCCTGGTTGACGCCCTCGCCCTCGCCCGGGAGCTTGAGGTCGTCCCAGAACTCTGCGCGCAGCTCCTGGATCGCCTTGATGCCCTTGGTCAGCGACTCCTTCGAGCGCACCAGGCCGCATTCCTCGAACAGGATGTCGCCCAGGCGGCGGTGGAAGTCCGTGGACGTCCGCGTGCCGTGGATGGACGTCAGCGCCTCGACGCGGGCCTTGGTGCGGTCAACCGCATCGAGGACGCACGCGTCGTTCATCGCCGGCAGCGTCTCGGACAGCCTGGGTGCCAGGAAGTTCGGGATCGAGAACGGCAGCGTGAACCAGCCGTCCACGCTGGTCGACAGCAGCGAGTTGGCGCCCAGGCGGTTCGCGCCGTGGTACGCGTAGTTGGCCTCGCCACCGCAGAACAGACCGGAGATGTTGGTCATCAGGTCGAAATCGACCCACAGGCCGCCCATCGTGTAGTGCGTGTTGGGACTGATCCGCATCGGCACTTCGAGCGGCTCCTCGCCGATCGTCTGCCGGTACATCTGCAGCAGGTTCGAGTACCGCTCGGTGACGACCTTCGCGCCCAACTGCTTGACGGCGTCGGTGACGTCCAGGTACACCGCGTTCTTGAGCGGGCCCACGCCGTAGCCGGCGTCCACACGCTCCTTGCCGTTGCGGCTGGCCACGTCGCGCGGGACGAGGTTGCCGTACGCCGGGTAGCGCGTCTCCAGGTAGTAGTCGCGCTCCTCGGGCGGGATCTGCTCGGGAGGACGTGGATCGTCCTTCTTCTTCGGCACCCACACGCGGGCGTCGTTGCGCAGCGACTCGCTCATCAGGATCGTCTTGGACTGGTACGGGCTGGTCACCGGCAGGCACGTCGGGTGGAACTGGATCAGCGACGGCCCGGCGAAGTACGCGCCGTGGCGGTGCGCGCGCCAGATCGCCGAGGCGTTCGAGCCCATGGCGTACGTGCTCAGGTAGTAGATCGTGCCGTAGCCGCCGGTGCAGATGATGACGGCGTGCGCCGGCTGCGCGTACAGCTTGCCGGTGAACAGGTCGCGGACGACGACACCGCGGCAGGCGCCGTCCTCCATGATGAGGTCCATCATCTCGGTGTGCGGGTGCAGCTTGACGGTGCCCGCCTGCACCTGGCGCATCAGCGCCTGGTAGGCGCTGATCTCCAGCTGCTGGCCGGTCTGGCCGCGCGTGTAGTACGTGCGGCTGACCTGCACGCCGCCGAACGAGCGGGTGGCCAACGAACCGCCGTACTCGCGGGCGAACGGCGCGCCGATCGCGTTCATATGGTCGATCAGCCGGACGGACTCGATGCCCAGCCGGTAGGCCTCGGCCTCGCGGCTGCGGAAGTCGCCGCCCTTGACGACATCGATGACGTAGCGGTTCAGCGAGTCGGAGTCGAGCTTGCGGGCCCGGGCGGCGTTGACGCCGCCCTGCGCGGCCACCGAGTGTGCGCGGCGGGCCGAGCCCTGGAAGCAGAACGAGTGGACGTTGAAGCCCAGCTCGCCCAGAGCCGCGGCCGCCCCGGCGCCGGACAGGCCGGTGCCGATCACGACGACCGTGAACTTCTTGCGGTTGGCCGGGCTGACGGTCGCGTACCCCGTCCGGCGGCGCAGCCAGGCCGTGGCGGGATCTCCGTCCGGAATCTTCGAATCCAGGATGTCGCCCAGCTTCACGCCGGGCACGCACGTGGCCGGCGCCTGGAACGCGGTCTCTTCGCTCATGACAGATTCACTCATGACAGGGTCACAACCTTCGCTAGAACGGCAATGGGAATGGACGCGTTGCCCAGCAGGATGACGATCGCCAGCGCCCCGGCAATCACCACGAAGACCGCGCGCCAGCGCCAGCCCATCGAGCCGAGATCGTGGACGACCGTGGACACGCCATGGCCCACGTGGGCGGCGATCAGGATCATCATGATCACGTAGATGATCGCGCTCCACGGACGCGAGAAGTCATGCACCAGGTTCTGGTAGGCGCTCGACGTCGTCGCCGTCGTCTCCACGAAGCCCTGCGCTGCGACGACCTTGCCCCAGGTCAGATCGGCCAGGTGGAAGATCAGGAAGACGAAGATCAAGATGCCGCTGATCGGCTGGATCGTCGCCGACCAGGCGCGCAGACCGTTCGTCCTCTTCGCCTTGAACTTGCCGCGCGCCACGCGCGAACGCTCCCACAGCATGATGCCGGCGATCACGTGCACGACCAGGCAGATCAGCAGCACGATGCGCAGCAACCACAGGAACGACTCGGCCGGCAGGTACGGCTCGCCGAACGAGCGCAGGCCCGACGCGTACTTGTTGAACGCATCCGCGCCCAGGTAGACCTTCAGGTTGCCGAGCAGATGCACTGCCAGGAACAGCGCCCCCACCGTGCCGGTGATGGCCATGCACGCCTTGAGCGCCCAGTTGGGCAGTGCCTTCGATGTCAGCGGTGACAGCGTCAGCGCTGGCGGGAGTTCGGCTGGTTCCCGCGCAATCGGTGGTTTATCTTCAACAGAAACTGCCATGTGTGTGGCGTCCTCTCAGCGAAGGCGGCTCCGCGGCTCCGCGGCTTCAGGGGGAGCGCAATACGCTTCCTGCGCCGATTCTATCTCTGAGACACCCCCGATGGGGAGGCTATGCGGGCAGATTTGCCTTGCCGGTCATGTCGTCCAGGTCGAGGGCCAGCATCGTGACGTGCTCCAGCGCCTCGGGGTCGACGCCATCGGCGTACTCCGGGAAGTACTTGGCCACGATCGCACGCAGCCCGTCCAGCGCCTCGTCCGGGTCGGCGACCACCCGGGCCGTCCCGAAGCCGATCACCGATTCGTACCACTGCGACAGCCCGGTCGCCCGGCCGTCCAGGTCGGCGACGCTGTGGTAGACCTCCGTCTGGAAGCAGATGCGAGCGTCCGGACGGGCGCGGATCGCATCGACCTTGCGCCCGTGCCCGGCACCGTGGATGTAGACGGTGACCCGTTCGCCGTCCCGGCGCACGGCGAAGCTGAACGGGACGACGTACGTCCCGGCGTCGTCCACGAGCCCGAGGTGCCCCACCATCGCCCGCGCCAGGATGTCATCGATCGTCGCGGGATCGCTCACTTGCCGGTCTGTGCGTCGCATGTCCATGCGGCTCAGCATAGGCACGAAACGCGCATGTCTGGCCACGATATTCACCCTGCGACTGGCGCGATCTGCCTGGGGGGGCTTGAATGGAGGGGTGACGTTGCAGACCGCAGCCGACCCCGTCGGCGAGCACCCACAGCCCGATCCATCTATGTCCCGCGCCGACCTCGTGGCCAAGCTGGCCCCGTTTGGCGTGGCCGAGGGGTACGTGAACGTGGCGGGTTCGTACGTCAGCAGCCCCACCGCGACGCTGGCACAGACAGCACCGCATTTCCTGCACGAGACCCCGGGTGGCCTGGGCGCGCCCATGGTGTGCACGCCGGGGCGGTACCACCCCGACCTGTTCGGCACGCTGATCATGGAGAACGGCCACACCTACCGGGCCGTCGGCTACGTGAACGCGCCGGGCTACCACATCCTGTACACCGACACCGGGCTGCGCCGGCTGGTCATCGCCGCGCCCGAGTCGCTGCGCACGCCCACGAAGAGCTGGGGCTGGCAGGTGCAGCTGTACGCGGCCCGCTCGCGCGACTCGTGGGGCATCGGCGACTTCCGCGACCTCGGGCTGATCTGCCGCATCGCCGCCTCGCAGGGGGCGTCGTGCGTGCAGGTGTCGCCGGTGCACGCGATCGGGCCCACCACCTCGCCGCAGGACTCGCCGTACTCCCCCGCCTCGCGCACCTTCTTGAACGTGCTGCACATCGCGCCGGGCCTGGTCCCGGGCGCCGAGCGCGTCGATCTGTCCGACCTGGCCGCCGCCGGGCGCGCGCTGAACGACGAGCGCCTCATCGACCGCACCCGCGTCTGGGCGCTCAAGCGCGAGGCCCTGGAGCGCATCTGGGCCGTCGTATCGTCCGAACTGCCCGGCGAGTACTGCACCTGGAAGAAGGCGCAGGGCGTGCCGCTGCTGCGGTTCGCGACGTGGTGCACGCTGGTCGAGCAGTACGACTCGTGCGCCTGGCGCGAATGGCCGGACGAGGTGCGCCGTCCCGACTCGCCCGGCGTGCGCGAGTACGCCGCCCAGCACGCCGACCGGGTCGCGTTCCACTGCTGGTGTCAGTGGGTCGCGCAGGCGCAGTACGACCAGGCGTGCAACTTCGGCGTGGACGTGCTCGCCGACCTGGCCGTCGGCTTCGACGCCAACAGCGAGGACGCCTGGGCGTACCAAGACCAGCTGTGCTTCGACTTCGAGATCGGCGCGCCGCCCGATTCGCACAACATTGAGGGCCAGCGCTGGGGCCTGCCGCCGTTCAACCCGCGCCTGCTGCAGCAGGACGACTTCCGTCCCTTCATCTCGATGGTGCACGCGGCGCTGTCGCACGCCTCGGCCCTGCGCATCGACCACGTGATGCAGCTGTGGCGGCTGTTCTGGGTGCCGGTGGATGGCCCCACCGACGACGGCATCTACGTGTATTACCAGGTGGATGCCCTGTTGGCGATCCTGCGCGTCGAGGCCGGACGCCGCGGCGCCTGGATCGTCGGCGAGGACATGGGCACCGTCGCCGCCGGCGTGCGCGAGACGATGGCCGCCATCGGCATGCTGGGCAACCGNTCGGCGATGCGGACGCAGGTGGACGACTTCCCCGAGCTGGGCGTCGGNACGTCCAGCACGCACGACCAGGTGACNGTCGCCGGCCTGCTGACNGGATCGGATGTGGACGAGCTCGTCCGCATCGGCAAGGACGCCGACTTCACGCAGATGAACTCGACGCGCCGCGGCCTGGCCGAGCTGGCCCACATCGACCCCGACAAGCCCGTCGACCAGATCACCGATGCCGACATCCACGACGCCGTGCTGGCGCGGTACCAGCTGCTGTCCACCGCCCCCAGCCGCGTCGTCGTCGTCAGCCTGGACGACGCCGCCATGGCCAAGGAGCGCCCCAACATGCCCGGCACCGTCGGCGTCTACCCCAACTGGCGCTGGGCCCTGCCCGACCCGGTGGAGCAGGTCATGAC